>NZ_JBCNNS010000018.1:0-50808 GCF_039594335.1 Raoultella sp. | reverse complement strand
ATCATCATCGCAGACGATCACGAACTTCGTGTACATAAACTGGCGCAGGAATGACCAGACGCCCATCATGACGCGCTTGGCGTGTCCGGGGTACTGTTTCTTCATCGTGACCACGGCCAGACGATAAGAGCAGCCTTCCGGCGGCAAGTAGAAATCAACAATTTCAGGGAACTGCTTTTGCAGGATCGGCACAAAGACTTCATTCAGTGCGACGCCCAGGACCGCAGGTTCATCCGGCGGGCGCCCGGTATACGTTGAATGATAAATCGCATCTTCACGCTGGGTGATATGCGTGACCGTAAAGACCGGGAAATTATCCACTTCATTGTAGTAACCGGTATGATCGCCATACGGCCCTTCCGGTGCCATTTCACCTGGCTCAATATACCCTTCCAGCACAATTTCCGCGCTGGCCGGTACTTCAAGATCGTTGGAAATGCACTTGACCACTTCCGTTTTGGTACCGCGTAGCAGGCCGGCAAACGCATATTCTGAAAGCGTATCGGGAACCGGAGTCACAGCGCCAAGAATGGTCGCCGGGTCCGCACCCAGCGCTACGGAGACCGGAAAACGTTCGCCCGGATGAGCCGCACACCACTCCTGAAAATCCAGAGCGCCGCCGCGATGGGAGAGCCAGCGCATGATCAGCTTATTTTTACCAATGAGCTGTTGGCGATAGATGCCCAGGTTCTGCCGCTCTTTATGCGGACCGCGAGTGACCGTCAGTCCCCAGGTAATCAGCGGGGCAGCATCTTCCGGCCAGCAGGTCATGATCGGGATACGCGTCAGATCAACGCTGTCGCCTTCAATGATTTTTTGCTGACAGGGCGCTCCGCGCAGGCGCTTCGTCGGCATATTCAATACCTGCCGGAACTGCGGCAACTTATCGAACAGGTCGCGAAAGCCTTTCGGCGGTTCCGGCTCTTTCAGAAAAGCCAGCAGCTTACCCACTTCACGCAACGAACTGACATCCTCCTGCCCCATTCCCATGGCGACGCGGCGTGGTGTGCCAAACAAATTGCACAACACGGGCATGGTGTAGCCTTTGGGATTTTCAAAAAGCAGGGCCGGGCCGCCAGCACGTAAAGTGCGATCGGCAATTTCGGTGATCTCAAGGTGCGGATCAACCGACAGGGATATTCTTTTCAGTTCGCCCTGCTGCTCCAGCAATGTCAGAAAGTCGCGTAGATCGTGGTATTTCATGGAGTTATTATTGACCTCTATACAGGCTGCTGATTATACGGTGTTCGCCAGCGCCATGCTGTACTTTTGTTAAATTAGAGTGAAAGAACATAGAATTTTTGATTTCACTTATATTGGCTTTCGCGATCGCCCCAGGCTTTTGTTATGCTTGCTGCTAATAGAGTGGAAAGAGTTATTATGCAAGCCTGGTATTTACTGTATTGCAAACGTGGGCAGCTTCAGCGCGCCCAGGAACACCTCGAACGACAGGCAGTTAATTGCCTGATGCCGACGATCGCACTGGAAAAAATCATCCGCGGCAAACGCACTACGGTAAGTGAACCTTTGTTCCCCAATTACCTGTTTGTCGAATTCGATCCGGAAATTATCCACACTACGACGATCAGCGCCACGCGAGGCGTGAACAACTTCGTTCGCTTTGGCGCCCAGCCAGCGACGGTACCTTCCGCGGTCATTCACCAGCTCTCTATCTATAAGCCGGAAGGTATCACCGACCCGGAAACGCCACACGAAGGCGACTTCGTCTTGATTACCGAAGGCGCATTTGAAGGCCTGCAGGCTATCTTTAGCGAACCGGATGGTGAAGCTCGCTCCATGCTGCTGCTGAATCTGCTTAACAAACAGGTACTGCAAAGCATCAAAAATACCGACTTTCATAAAATCTGACGGTACGCTTAAAAACGGATGCCAAAGAGCGTTCTGACATTCGTGTCAGTCATCTCTTCCAGCCGCTTAGCCTCCTCCCCGCGCCATCGTGCAATACTTGCCAGAATATGTGGCAGATATACCGGTTCGTTGCGGCGAGAAACGGGCTTCGGGCTAAGATCGCGGGGCAGCAGATACGGGGCATCCGTTTCAATCAGCAGGCGTTCTGCCGGGATATCCGGCAGCAGCTCGCGCAGTTCAAGTCCTCGTCGCTCATCGCAAACCCAGCCAGTAATGCCAATATACAAACCGTGCTCCACACAGGCTCGCATTTCTTCGCGGCTTCCGGTGAAGCAGTGCAGCACCGCACCAGGCAGTTTATCCAGCCAGGGCGTGAGGAGCGTCAGAAAACGTTCGTGGGCATCGCGGCAGTGCAAAAAAACCGGCATCGACAGCTCGGCTGCCAGAGCCAGCTGTGCGTTGAAGGCGGCTTCTTGCTCCGGAGGGGTCGAAAAGTTGCGGTTGAAGTCCAGCCCGCACTCGCCAATAGCGATGACCTCCGGCTGGCGCGCCAACTGAAAGATGGCGTCGGCCACCGATGTCGTCCAGCTGCTGCTGTCATGCGGATGGACACCGGCAGTTGACCAGCAGCGGGAATAACGATGTGCCAGCTGCCGGGCCTGCTCGCTTTCATGCAGGTTAGTCCCGGTGAACAGCATGCCGGTCACGCCCGCCGCCTGAGCACGGGCCACGACCTCATCGCGATCGCGGGAAAACTGTGGACTGGTCAGATTGACGCCGATATCAAACATCGCTTCTCCAATATGACAACCGCCCTGACGGGCGGCTGGTTACTCTTCTTTGCTCTCCGCTTCTTCAGCGGCGGCATCCTCGTCACGCGTCAGACGTTTTCCGGTATAGAAACGCGCAAAGAAAACCCCGATCTCAAACAAGCAGTACATCGGAATCGCCAGCAGCGTTTGCGAAAAGACATCCGGTGGCGTCAGCAGCATACCGACGACGAATGCCCCCACCAGTACGTACGGGCGCTTCTTACGCAAATCGTCCGGGGTCGTGACGCCCATCCAGCACAACAGCACGATCGCAACCGGCACTTCAAATGAAACACCAAAGGCGATAAACAACGCCATGACGAAATCGAGATAGCTGCGAATATCCGTCGAGACCTGCACGCCCTCAGGCGCCGCGTGCGTAAGAAAACCAAACGCCAGCGGGAAAACGACAAAGTAGGCAAAGGCCATACCGATATAGAACAGCAGCGTACTGGAAACCAGCAGCGGCATAACCAGCCGACGCTCATGTTTATACAGCGCCGGGGCAACAAACGCCCAGACCTGGTAAAGAATCACCGGCACCGACAGAATCACCGAGACCATAAAGGTGAGTTTGATCGGCGTAAAGAAAGGGGAAGCCACGTCGGTGGCGATCATCGTGGCACCCACCGGCATCTGCCGGATAAGCGGTGCAGAAACTAACTGATAGATGTCGTTGGCGAAGTACACTAACGCCAGAAAAATAACCAGTATCGCGATGATGCTATTGATCAGACGCTTACGCAGCTCAATCAAATGCGAAATTAGCGGTTGAGTATCTTCTACGCCCATTTTTACGGTTTATCACTCGATGCAGGGGAGGAATCGGAAGCGGTGACGGCCACTTTTTCTTTGGCGACCGGGAGAGGCTCAGGCTGCGTAGCAGGGGCCTCTTCAACAACACTCTCTTGCGGCGTATGCACAGGCGCGCTGGCCTGATGTTCAGCCGTCGCCGGCGTAATGTTCTGGCGCTGCGCTTCACTGCCCTTTACTACCGGGTTATGAATCGTGTTCGCTTCATCGCTCGCTTTCTCAGGGTCGTGGGCGGTATAAGAACGTTTCATAGATTCAGCGGCTTCTCGCAGCTCATCCATTGACGCTTTCAGCTCCGGCGTCAGGTTATCCAGGCTCGCCTTTTCGACTTTCTTCAGGCTTTCCTGGAACTCCTGCAGTTTTAGTTCCTGAGTGATCTCATTTTGTACGGTAGCCGCCAGCGATCGTAACGTACGAATCCAGCTGGCCACCGTTTTTACCGCTACAGGCAATCGCTGTGGCCCCAGGACAATGAGGCCAATGACGAACACCAGCAGTAGTTCACTAAAACCGATATCGAACACGAATTACACCTGCTCTTTGTCGTGGCGTTTTGTCTCGTCTTTTTTTACATCATCCGGCTTATCAGCGATCGATTTCGCCGTGAAATCCGCATCCGGAGCAGACTTTTCAGGTTTTTCATCATCACTCATGGCTTTTTTAAAGCCTTTGATCGATGCCCCCAAATCTGACCCCAGCGAGCTCAGCTTTTTCGTCCCGAAAAGCAGAACCACAATGACGACGACAATTAATAACTGCCAAATACTGATACCACCCATACACGTTCCTCTATGACAGATGATGATTAGGACGCATTATACACGTCATCTCGCGGGCCGCCTCTTTACCAGGCCGCTCGCATGACTTCGCGCAAAAACGAATGCGCTGCGATAAAGGCGCTGCCCGTCAGTGCGTTTTCCGCCAGCCGATCAGCCAGGACACCGCGCCAGCGGCCATCAGCCAACCTGGCATCATGCCCCATTCCGGGCGGTGGATAAATAACAGCGTACCACTCAGTAGCAGAACCGCACCTATACCAAACAGATAACGGGACTGTCCCTGGCGAACATGTCGCACCTGGAAGTCGCGCGCGATGGTATCCACACTGCTCTGCAACTGTTTGCTCTGCTGCAAAGTCTGATACACCAGCTCAGGTATTTCCGGCATTCTTTCGATCCAGAACGGCGCTTTTTCTTTAAATGCACGCACCAGCGCCGGAATGCCGACCTGATCTTTAATCCACGACTCAAGGAAAGGTTTCGCCGTTTTCCACAAGTCTAACTGAGGATAGAGCTGGCGGCCTACCCCTTCTACGTAAAGTAATGTCTTCTGCAGCAACACCAACTGCGGCTGCACTTCCATATTGAAACGCCGGGCGGTGTTAAACAGGTTCAGCAGCACATGACCAAACGAGATCTCAGCCAGCGGCTTCTCGAAGATCGGCTCGCAGACGGTGCGAATAGCAAACTCGAACTCTTCAACATTGGTATCCGCAGGAACCCAGCCTGAATCCACATGCAGCTCGGCGACTTTACGATAATCGCGATTGAAGAAGGCGATAAAGTTTTCCGCCAGGTAGCGCTTATCTTCTTTGTTCAGCGACCCCACGATGCCGCAGTCAATCCCGATGTACTGGGGGTTCTCCGGATGGTTGTAGCTAACGAAAATATTGCCCGGATGCATATCTGCATGGAAGAAGCTGTCGCGGAACACTTGGGTGAAAAAGACCTGCACGCCGCGTTCCGCCAGCAGCTTCATGTTCGTGCCCTGCGCCTCCAGCGCCTCCACGTCGGAAATCGGGATCCCGTAAATCCGCTCCATGACCATCATATTTTCGCTACAGTAATCGGAGTAGACCTCAGGTACATACAGCATCGGGCTGTCTTCAAAGTTACGCCGCAACTGAATGGCGTTCGCCGATTCGCGTAACAGATTGAGTTCGTCCAGCAGCGTTTTTTCGTATTCACGAACCACTTCCTGCGGGCGCAGGCGGCGACCGTCGGGCAGTAAATGCGGCACCCAGCGCGCGAGACGATAGATAAGTTTCATGTCCGCTTTAATCACAGGCACAATGTCCGGGCGTATGACCTTGATAACGACCTCTTTGCCGTTTTCTTTCAGCCGCGCGGTATGGACCTGCGCAATAGAGGCCGATGCCAGCGGTTCAATCGAGAAATCGTCAAACCATGCCTCTACAGGAAGGCCACCCATCGCCTGTTCGATCTGCTGTTTCGCCAGCCGGCCATCGAAGGGCGCCACGCGATCCTGCAGTAGCGCGAGCTGATCGGCGATTTGCGGCGGGAAGAGATCGCGGCGGGTAGAGAGCATCTGGCCGAACTTGATCCACACCGGTCCCAGCTCCTGCAGCGCAAGGCGCAGGCGTTCGCCGAGGGGTTGGTTTTTATGACGATTCGGCATCCAGAACAACATCCGCCGCCCGATACGCAGCGGCAGCGTGATGCGCATTTTGGGAATGAGCTCATCAAGCCCATAGCTCAAAAAAGTGCGGATAATAAGATACAGGCGCCGTAATTCTCCTGGCGTCATTTGCCCTCCAGCGTTTCCAGCCGTTTTTCCAGTGCAAAAAGCGCGCGTTCCACAGCAGCAGTCTCTTCTGCAAACCAGGCCATTTCCAGCGGCCCTGGTGCCATACGCCACTCTTCGGTCAGCGCTTCAGCGACATACTGCTGCTGACGCTGGGCACCGTGCAGCAGAAAGCGCGCTCCGGCACGAAAGGCCTTACTGACCCCTTCCGCAACGATATCGCCGGTATAGGGCGCCAGCAGCTCAGCCGGATCGAATTCCGCCAGGTCACATAGCGTCACCGTGTTCTGCACCACCTGCAGATCGCCCTGCACTTCCAGATCACCACTGCGAATAAGCGCGGTGAGCTGTTGACGGTTGCGCAGCTGCGGCAGCACGCTGAGGCGGGTAATGACGGTACAGTCGGCATCGCCTTCCCAGTCCCCCAGCACATCCACCTGACGCTCACCGAAGACCAGCATAACCGGCGTCGATAACTCCTTCAGCTCAACGCGCAGCACCTTCCCCAGCAGACGCTGGCGAGCAGGTTTTAACGCTTTGTCGCGCCAGAGAAAGGTATTGAGGACGGTTTCAATGCCAGCGGTAACCAGTGGTTTGAAAGGCATGCGATCTCCCTGTCAGAACTTATAACCGCGGTGCAACGCAACGATACCAGCCGTCAGGTTGTAGTAGTCGACGTTTTCGAAACCGGCATCCTGCATCATGGCTTTCAGGGTCTCCTGATCCGGGTGCATGCGAATAGATTCCGCCAGGTAACGATAACTTTCACCGTCTTTGGCAACCAGTTCTCCTACGCGCGGCAACACGTGGAAGGAGTAGGCGTCATAGGCTTTGCTGAGCGGCTCAATAATCGGTTTCGAGAACTCCAGCACCAGCAGACGACCGCCCGGCTTCAGGACGCGATACATTGAACGCAGCGCTTTGTCTTTATCGGTGACATTACGCAGACCAAACGAAATCGTGATGCAGTCAAAAGTGTTGTCGGCAAACGGCAGCGCTTCCGCATTAGCCTGAATGTATTCAACGTTGCCGACGATACCGATATTGCGCAGCTTTTCCCGCCCCATTTTCAGCATGGAGTCGTTGATATCCGCCAGCATGACGCGACCCGTTTCACCCACCAGGCGAGAGAACTTCGCCGTCAGGTCGCCGGTGCCGCCGGCCAGATCCAGAACGGTCTGTCCACGGCGTACACCGCTGCAATCGATGGTGAAACGCTTCCACAAACGATGAATACCGAACGACATCAGATCATTCATAACATCATATTTTGCGGCCACAGAATGGAATACATGTGCCACCATGTCCGCCTTCTGCTCTTTGGCTACCGTCTGAAAACCAAAGTGCGTCGTTTCTTGTGAATCCTCAACCATCTCAATGCCTGCTTATCAAGAAAATGTTCATCGAGTGTAACAGATTCAGCGCATTTCCCATACGGTTCAACGCGGCGAAGCGGGCTCGCCGGACATCGCCTCATCGGTCGGATCGGACGTAAATTCGTTATCGTCAAGCGCGTTGTCATCTTCTTCAGAACAAAATTCGTCGTCCTGAGCCGTTGCCTGATCGACTAAATCAGGATTAATCCCGCGCTTCACTTCAACGCCGAGACCGCGGAACGCTTCTGCCTGCACCAGCAGATTCCCGCGCCCGGAAGTGAGCTTTTTCATCGCCTGGCGATAGTTATCCTGCGCTTTATCGAGGCACTGCCCGATGGCGGACATATCATCAACGAACAATCGCATTTTGTCGTACAGGCGACCTGCGCGCTCAGCGATTTTCTGCGCATTGCGGCTTTGATGTTCATAGCGCCAGAGATTGGCAATCGTGCGCAGCGCCACCAGCAGCGTCGTCGGACTGACCAGCATAATGTTGTTCTTCAACGCTTCGCTGATAAGCTCAGGCTGGCGATCGATAGCCAGCAGGAAAGCCGGCTCCACGGGAATAAACATCAGGACATAGTCGAGTGAGCGCAGGCCCGGCAGCTGTTGATAATCTTTACGCCCGAGCAGGCGAATATGGTTACGCACTGAGGCGATATGCTCCTGCAGCGCCGCCTCGCGGGTGTAGTCATCTTCGGCATTAAAATAGCGTTCGTAGGCAACCAGCGTCATTTTGGCATCAATGACCACGTCCTTCCCCTGCGGCAGACGGACGATCACATCGGGCTGCATGCGCGAACGGCCTTCCGTTTCGATGCTGACCTGGGTCTGATATTCATACCCTTCGCGTAGCCCGGAAGCTTCCAGCACGCGGGTTAACACCACTTCACCCCAGTTACCCTGGGTTTTGTTATCCCCTTTCAACGCCCGGGTCAGATTCAGCGCCTCCTGCGCCATCTGCGCGTTCAACTGCTGCAGATTGCGGATCTCATGAGCCAGAGTATGCCGTTCGCGCGCCTCCTGGCCAAAACTGTCCTGCACCTGGCGGCGGAAACCGTCCAGCTGTTCACGTAGCGGCGTCAGCAGACCATGTAAACTCTGCCGGTTCTGCTCATCAACGCGCCGGTTGCTGTGTTCGAAAATGCGGTTTGCCAGGTTTTCAAACTGCTCGCTCAGACGCTGTTCGCTATTCACCATCTGGCGGATTTTATCCTCGGCATGCATCCGGGTAGATTCAAGGCGGGTAGTGACTTCGCGGAGGTCAGCCTCCAGAGAACTATTGATGTCGCGCAGGCTGCGCAGTTCGTTATTCAGCAGCTCGCATTCATCGCGCCAGTGGGCCTCCTGCACCAGTTGCTGGCGCACGGCGCTGAGTTCGATATCCAGTTCACGACGCTCTTCGATAAGGTCGGCGCGAATTTGGTCAGCTTTGGCTTTGGTCGCCAGCCATCCTGCGACCAGCCCTCCAGCCAGCGCCACGATGGCACTTATCACAATCGAGATATCCACAACGCCCCCTGCGGCAACAACTTACGGCACAAAATAGAATTGTGCTGTACAAACGTCCAGTTTAAAAGCGATTTCCTGCGAGGCGTGGCGCAAAAAAGAAAGGCCGGAAGATCCGGCCCTGGGTTGAGAGACGAGGAATTACAGCAGGCGACGAGCCGCTTCCACGACGATGTTTACCGCGTGGCTTTCGGTTTGCTTCATGGTTTCCGCGTTCGGAATTTCCTGCTGGGTACGATTGACGATAACTCCGGCAACCATCCCGGCACGCAGTCCCTGGCTGGCGCACATGGTCAGCAGGGTCGCCGATTCCATCTCGTAGTTCATGACCCCCATTGACTGCCACTCTTCCATAGACCCTTTAAAACGGCTGACCACGCGGCCGGAGAAGGTATCGTAGCGCTCCTGGCCCGGGTAGAAGGTGTCAGATGAAGCGGTAACGCCGATATGAGTGGTCGCACCGATCGATTTTGCCGCGTCCACCAGCGCGGTGGTACAGGCAAAGTCAGCCACGGCCGGGTATTCCATCGGCGCAAAGTGCAGACTCGCGCCATCGAGACGTACGGAGGCGGTGGTGACCAGCACGTCGCCGACGTTAATGTGTGGCTGGATAGCGCCAGTGGTACCGATACGCAGGAAGGTCCGAATCCCTAACTGCGCCAGTTCTTCAACGGCAATGGACGTTGACGGACCACCGATACCAGTAGAGCAGACAATAACCGGCTTACCATTCAGTTCGGCACGCCAGGAGGTAAATTCGCGATGAGATGCCAGCTTGACCGGCTTATCCATCAGCACGGCGATCTTTTCCACACGCTCCGGATCGCCAGGGACGATAGCCAGCGTAGCCCCTTGTAAATCGTTTTTGGTGAGGCCGAGATGAAAAACATCAGACTTAGACATAAAAAAACTCCTCTGTGGGTCGAATTATCAGCAGAAGCAAAACGGTACTTTACAGAAGCTATTCGCTTAATTTTGTGACAAAAATCACCATGAATAAAAATCATTGCAATGATTTTCCATGAAAAAGTGATAAACATCACATTAACAAGTTATATTCATCGTGCCTGAACAAAAGATAGCCTGTTTCAGGCACTGTGCTTTGTTAACGTCCGGTCGATAGCGTCTATAGTTATCGATGCGCTAATAAATAAGGGTACGGAGAATACCATGACCACAACCAAGCAACCTGGCTTTGCGCCTGCAGCCTCGCCGCACGCTTCTACCGCCGTTCATACCTCGGAGGAAAGCATCACCACAGGCGAAACGTCGATCCCTACTCAGGGAGAGAACATGCCGGCATACCATGCTCGTCCGAAAAACGCCGATGGCCTGCTCCCGGTCGTTATCGTTGTTCAGGAAATTTTCGGCGTCCATGAACATATCCGCGACATTTGCCGCCGTCTGGCACAGGAGGGATATCTGGCTATTGCACCAGAGCTCTACTTCCGTCAGGGCGATCCGAATGACTATACCGATATCCCTACCTTGTTCCAGGAACTGGTCAGCAAAGTACCGGATGCCCAGGTGCTGGCGGACCTCGACCATGTCGCCAGCTGGGCTGCACGCCACGGAGGCGATGCTCACCGCCTGCTGATCACCGGCTTCTGCTGGGGTGGACGCATTACCTGGCTTTATGCCGCCCACAACCCGCAACTGAAGGCCGCCGTCGCCTGGTACGGGAAGCTGGTCGGGCAGAAAACCCTGAACTCAGCGAAATATCCGGTGGATATCGCTGTTGATCTCAACGCACCGGTGCTGGGGTTGTACGGTGGCAAAGACGCCAGCATCCCGCAGGATACGGTGGAAACCATGCGTCACGCGCTTCGCGCGGCCAACGCCAAAGCGGAGATCGTCGTCTACCCGGAAGCCGATCACGCCTTTAACGCCGACTATCGCGCCAGCTATCATGAAGAGTCGGCCAAAGACGGCTGGCAGCGCATGCTGGCGTGGTTTGCACTGTATGGCGGGAAGCGCGGGTGAGCCGCTAACGGTTGCCGATATGGCGGTTAATCATGTCGGCGATCGTTCCGTCATTCATCCATTCCGCCAGGCAACCACAGACAAATTCATAGTGCTGTCGCCTGTTTCGGGGGACACAAATCGCTTGCTGTATCTGGCTGAAGCTATCAGGCAGTAAGCGAAGCTGTGGATATTCCCGTGCCACGCTGGCAAGCGGTTGACGGATCCCGGCAACCATATCCCCTTCCCCAGCGATAAAAGCGCGAATCGCCTCCTGGGAAGTGGCGTACTGCTGCATCGCCGCATGATGTAGCGTTCGAATCAGATGCAGCTCATAGGCCGCGCCTTTCCCGACGTTAATCGTTACTCCCGGACGATCCATTTCCTGTACGGAGTGAATATCGCTGTCGTTTCTGACCAGCACTGAACTTTCAATTGTGACATAGGGCGGGGTGAAGCACAGTTTGTCTTCACGAGCGGGATCAATCGCCAGAAAAGCAATATCCCACTGGTCCAGCAAGGCCGCATCAACCACTTTTCCAGCCGTCGGCCAGGTCACAAATCGCGCCTCGCCACCGCATTCAGCGGCCAGTTTTTTGGCTAATTCGGCGGTGATACCGCCAGGGGTATTATCCGGCAATAACGTGGCGAGAACCGGGTTCCCCAGATTAATAGCAAAACGTAAAGACCGCTGCAGATCGTCAAGCCTGGTCATCATTCTCCTCCAGGAATATCTGTGCTTGCTCGGTGCAGCTAAGCGTAGCCCAGCCGGGGAAACTCCGCAGGTTGAACAGTGCATTTACCCGCACGGAATAAAAAAGACAAAAAAGAAGAGGAGGCCTGAGCCTCCTCCGGGACGGGGGGACTGAATTATGCCTGGCGCAGGTTCTGCGCAGCTTTCACCATGTTGGCCAGCGCGGCGCGGGTTTCCGGCCAGCCGCGGGTTTTCAGGCCGCAATCCGGGTTGACCCACAGACGCTCTGCCGGGATACGCTGCGCCGCTTTCGCCAGCAGCGCTTGAATCCACTCCACGCTCGGGACGTTCGGTGAATGGATGTCATATACGCCCGGCCCGATTTCATTCGGGTATTCAAACTCTTCAAACGACTCCAGCAGCTCCATGTCAGAGCGCGAGGTTTCAATGGTGATCACATCCGCATCCAGCGCGGCAATCGAATCCATGATGTCATTGAACTCGCAATAACACATATGGGTGTGGATCTGAGTATCATCCCGCGCCACCGCAGCGTTGATCCGGAAGGCTTCCACGCCCCACTGCAGGTAAGCATCCCAGTCACTACGCTTGAGCGGCAGGCCTTCACGCAGCGCCGGTTCATCAATCTGGATGATGCCGATACCGGCCGCTTCCAGATCCGCCACTTCGTCACGCAGCGCCAGCGCAATCTGTTTCGCGATGGTTTCGCGGCTGGCGTCTTCACGCGGGAAAGACCAGCAAAGAATCGTCACCGGACCGGTCAGCATGCCTTTCACCGGCTTGTCGGTCAGCGACTGCGCAAACTTCGCCCACTCAACGGTGATCGCTTCCGGGCGGCTGACATCCCCGATAACCACCGGCGGTTTCACGCAGCGGGAGCCGTAGCTCTGTACCCAGCCATTTTGCGTGAAGATGAACCCGTCGAGGTGTTCACCGAAGTACTCCACCATGTCGTTACGCTCGGCTTCGCCGTGAACCAGAACATCTAACCCTAAACGTTCCTGCTCAACAATCGCCTGTCTGATGTGTTCAGCAATACCGGTGCGGTAGTTGCTGGCATCGAGATTGCCTTTTTTGAAGTCCAGACGCAGGCCGCGGATCTCTGTAGTTTGTGGGAAAGAGCCGATGGTCGTGGTCGGCCACGCCGGCAGATTGAAGCGCGCACGTTGCGCCTGGGCGCGCTCAGCGTACGAACTGTTACGCTGGCTGTCCTGTGCAGTAATTGCCGCCAGGCGTTTTTCCACTGCGGCGTTATGCACGCGGGTTGAGTGGCGGCGAGCCTGAATTGGCGCGCTCCATTCCACCAGTTTCGCCGTATCACCGCTGTTCAGCGCATCGCGCAACAGCGCCAGCTCGACACATTTTTGCAGGGCGAAGGCAAACCAGCTTTTCACTTCCGCATCGAGACGGGTTTCCACGCTCAGATCGATCGGGCTGTGCAGCAGGGAACAGGAAGAGGCAACCCACAATTCACGCTTACCGACGATATCTTTAATTTGCGCAGACTTCTCCGTCAGATCGGCGCGCCAGACGTTGCGACCGTTGATCAGGCCCGCAGAGAGCAGCCAGTTGGCTGGCAGACGCCGATGCAGATCGGCCACATTATCTTTACCGTGAACCAGGTCAACGTGCAGACCCTGCACCGGCAGCGCGGCGATGGTGTCGAGGTTGGCGGTGATGCCTTCAAAGTAGGTGGTCAGCAGCAGCTTAACCTGGCCTGCGAGCGCGTCATACGCTGGTTTGAACGCTTTCAGCCACGCCTGCGGCAGCTCCAGCACCAGAGCCGGCTCGTCAATCTGCACCCACTCGATGCCGCGTTTTGCCAGTTCTGCCAGCACCTGCTGATAAACCGGCAGGATGTCGCTCAGCAGACTCAGGCGGTCAAACTGTTCGCCTTTTACTTTACCCAGCCACAGATAAGTCACCGGCCCTAGCAGGACGGGTTTAATCTTATGACCCAGCGCCAGCGCTTCGTCCACTTCATCCAGCAACTGGGTCCAGGTCAGCTTAAACTGCTGCCCTTTGGTGAACTCTGGCACCATGTAGTGATAGTTGGTGTTAAACCATTTGGTCATTTCTGCCGCTGCCGCCGGTTCGCCGGTCGGCGCACGGCCGCGGCCAATGCGGAACAGGGTATCGATATCAACCGAGCCATCTTTGTTCTGATGACGAGCCGGCACGTTACCCAGTAGCAGGCTGGTGGTCAGAACATGGTCGTACCAGGCGAAATCACCCACCGGCAGCAGGTCAATGCCCGCCAGCTTCTGCTGCTCCCAGTGGCGTGCGCGCAGCTCGCGGCCCACTGCCAGCAATTCTTCGCGGGTCGAGTTGCCTGCCCAGTAACTCTCTTGCGCTTTTTTCAGCTCGCGACGCAGGCCAACGCGAGGGAAACCGAGGGTGTGATTAATAATTGTCATTTTTAAGACCTCATATTTTTTAATTTTGTCTCTGCGGGAAAACCCTAAATAGTTCAGCTGGCAGCAAGGCGCATCCTCAGGTGCTTACTAAAGTAAGCTGCTGGGGTACGCGAGGAAGCCAACGCCTCTGCAAGTCGAAATATGATAGGTTTAGACGTCCAGATGTTTACACATCCATAATTGACAGGTACTGTATATTCCTCAAGCGCAAATTATTCATGCCGAAGTGAAGGACTTTCATGATCGAAATTAAACACCTGAAAACGCTACAGGCGTTGCGGAACAGCGGGTCGCTGGCAGGCGCTGCGGCGGCACTGCATCAAACCCAGTCCGCCCTGTCTCACCAGTTCAGCGATCTGGAACAACGCCTTGGCTTCCGCTTGTTTGTGCGTAAAAGCCAGCCTCTGCGCTTCACCCCGCAGGGGGAGATTCTGCTCCAGCTGGCAAACCAGGTTCTGCCACAAATCAGCCGTGCGCTGCAGGACTGCCACGAGCCGCAGCAAACCCGTCTGCGCATCGCTATCGAATGTCATAGCTGCATTCAATGGCTGACTCCGGCGCTGGAGAGTTTCCGCGCCCGCTGGCCGCACGTCGAAGTGGATTTCCAGTCTGGCGTTACCTTTGACCCACAGCCCGCCCTGCAACAAAGCGAGCTGGATCTGGTGATGACCTCCGATATCCTGCCACGCAGCGGCCTGCACTATTCGCCCATGTTTGATTTTGAAGTCCGTCTGGTGCTGGCGCCTGAGCATCCGCTGGCGGTGAAAACGCGCATTGCGCCGGAAGATCTGGCGTCGGAACTGCTGTTGATTTATCCGGTTCAGCGCGGTCGCCTGGATATCTGGCGCCACTTCCTGCAGCCGGCCGGTATCAGCCCGCAGCTCAAAAGCGTTGATAATACCCTGCTGTTAATCCAGATGGTCGCCGCACGGATGGGCATCGCCGCCCTGCCGCACTGGGTGGTGGAAAGTTTTGAGCGCCAGGGTCTGGTGATCACCAAAACCCTGGGCGAAGGACTGTGGAGCCGACTGTACGCCGCGGTACGCGACGGCGAACAGCGTCAGCCGGTCACTGAAGCGTTTATTCGCTCAGCGCGGAATCACGCTTGCGATCATTTGCCGTTTGTGCGGAGTGCGGAGCGACCCAACGGCGATGGACCCACAGTGAGGCCAGGATCACCAGAGCTCCTGTAATAAAGCTCGGCCAGTGGGGCTGTTCCTGCCAGATGGCAAGGTTAACCAGCAGCCCAGCTGGTACGTGCACGTTATTCATAATACCCAGCGTTCCGGCATCCACCTGGGTGGCCCCGTAGTTCCACATAAAGTAACCTAGCCCCGACGCCGCCACGCCCAGCCAGACCAGCACGCCCCACTGTAGCGTTGTGGTTGGCAGCCTTTGCGGATTGCCCAGCATAAACCAGGCCGCTACCGCCACCAGGAAAGCCCCCATATAGAACCACGCAAACGCGTTGTGCTGCGGCATTGGACGCAGCTCCATCAGACGTTTATAGCCCACCATTCCGATAGCAAAACTAAGGTTCGACAGCTGAACCAACAGCAACCCCGTCCAGAAATGATCGCTCACTTTGTCATAACGAATAATGGCCGCGCCCAGTACCGCCAGCCCCGCGCTCAGCAGATATCCCCAACGGAGCTTGCGTCCGCTGAGCAAATCGTAAATCAGCGTGATATAAAGCGGGGTAAAGACGGTAAACAGCAGGAATTCAGACACCGTCAGGTACACATAGGCGCGGAATGCCAGCAGGTACATGATGCCAAGCTGCATTGCGCCGACCAGCATGTAGAGCACGATAGTACGCGGCGATTGCCCGCGGGTGCGCAGAAACGGCAGGAACACCAGCGCCGCCAGACCCACGCGCATTAGCACGGAAAAGTAGCTATCGACGCTACCTGCCAGGTATTCGCCTATCAGGCTAAAGGAAAAAGCCCACAGGATAGTGGTAATAATCAGTAGCGCCACAATGAATGTCTCCCAGTAAGAAGTGGACTCATTGTAGCGAAGAGTCAGGTTGACAACTGAACAATAAAAAAACAGTCGTCAGTCTTTATCAGGCGAGATAGAGCTTCCGCAAATAATGCGGCACCGCATCACCAGCGTTGCTGCCGATCACTTCCAGCTCCGGATGCAGGTCTTTCAGCCGCTGGTGAGCATTCTGCATAATGCAGCCTTTACCCGCCATCGACAGCATTTCTGCGTCGTTCATGCCATCGCCAAAAGCGATGCAGTCTTTCAGGCGATAGCCCAGCATTTTGGCGACCGCTTCCAGCGCATGCCCCTTTGACACCCCTCCGGCCATCACTTCCAGGCAGGTCAACGTGGAGAAGCTGACGTTCACGCGATCGCCCCAGCGGGCGTTGATCGCCTGCTCCAGCGGCAGCAGATGCTCATGATCTTCACAGGTGAAAAATACTTTGCTGATCCCGTCCGGATCAAGCTCTCCCGCTTCGTAGAGTTTATAGTTGAACACGGCTTCTTTGAAAAAACGCATCTCTTCCGGGCGATGGCGGTTCATATACCACTCGTCTTCGCGGTAGACGTTGGTCACGACTTTCGGGTCATTACGCATCATTTCAAATAGATCGGCCGCGATATCGCGGTCAAGGTTATGCGCAAAGATCTGTTTTCCCTCGCTGTCGTGTACGCGCGCGCCGTTGGAGGTGATCATGTAGGATTGAATGCCGAGATTATCGCGAATCTGGCCGACATCGATGTAATGGCGTCCGGTAGCGAAGACAAAATTGATCCCGCGCGCAGTCAGCAGCTGCAGCGTCTCTTTTGCGTAGGGAGTTAAGTAGTGATCGGGAGAAAGCAGCGTGCCATCTAAGTCAGATGCAACAACCTGGTACATAAAAATTTTAACCTCTAAGCAGGGCGACGAGCGTTTCGCCGGATTAAGAGCCTGTCCGATCAGGCTTTTTTATTTGCCATTTCGGATCCGGGGAGTGCTCACAATCCTCACGTACTATCTGTACGTTCCGGTTGTTCCGCGCTGTCCGTGTCCAGACTGGCTGCAACAATTTACACCTACTGGGACAGGCTCTAATTATGTCGACCGAAAAAATCGACGATGGCATTCAGCGCGACTGAGCGCATAGCGTCCTTTTCAAAAAGGATCTCATGGTATGCCCCTTCGATGACAAGCGGCTTATTACCTTCACAGGGCCGGCCTGCCGCGGCACGGAGCTCGCAGTAACGTTCGTGCATGCGGTTATCGACCACACGTTCTTCTTCTGCCTGCAATAACAAGGTGGGGGTGATGTCTTTCTCTACGCCCGCCAGCGCTTCTTCGCCTGCGAGGATCCCCTCACGCACCCAGTGGTAGGTTGGCCCGCCGACACGCAGTTGCGGTTCATCGGCATAGAAGCGCAGATTACGGCGATAGCGTTGGCGACTGTGTGTCAGCACATTGACCGAAAAAGGCAGCGCCCGCCAGCGACCGGTCCCCAGCGCATACTCTTCACGAATGCGCTGATGGCCCTCAGCCCAATCGAGAATATGGCGCACCATCCAGTCCGGGAAACGCATGACAATCCCGAACATGGGCGCACACAGCGCAATGGCATCGCAATGCTGCTGGTGACGCTGCAAAAACAGCGTCGCAATGGCGCCCCCCATCGAATGCGCGAGGATAAATCGTTTTCGCCAATGTCCAGGAGCGACTTCCTGCTGCCAGAGCGCGGCGAGATCGTCGACATAATCGCTAAAGCGCACCACGTGGCCGCGATGGCTGTCGTTCAATATTCGCCCGGAACGCCCCTGGCCGCGGTGGTCGATAATCATCACATCGAAACCGCTGTGGAAAAGATCGTAAGCCAGCTCGACGTATTTCACGTAGCTTTCAATACGCCCCGGACAGATGACCACGACCCGATCGTTATCCTGGGCGCAAAAGCGAACAAAACGGACCGGGACATCGTCTACGCCCCTGAATTCCGCTTCTTCCCGCTGATGCCAGAAATCGGTAAGTGGCCCCATCGTAAAAGCCGCAAACGCGTTTTCTCGCGTATCCCAATCCTTTTGCTGCCGAAACATCGGGCTTACACCCCTGTTAACCACTGAAAATCATTTTTTTATTGCGTATCACACAATGCTTACACAATAGCGTATTGTGGCATAAAAACAGACAATCAGGGAGTTTCTATGACGTTCGAGTGGTGGTTCGCCTATCTGCTGACATCCATTATCCTCAGCCTGTCGCCGGGTTCAGGGGCCATTAATACCATGACGACCTCGATCAACCACGGCTACCGTGGCGCGGCCGCTTCAATTGCCGGATTACAAACCGGGCTAGCAATTCATATCGTCCTCGTTGGTATCGGCCTGGGAACGCTGTTTTCCCGCTCGGTACTGGCCTTCGAAGTGCTGAAGTGGGCCGGGGCGGCTTATCTTATCTGGCTGGGCATTCAGCAGTGGCGGGCGGCGGGATCGCTCAATCTCAATACCCTGGCAAAAGCGCAAACGCGGGGAAAACTGTTCCAGCGCGCGGTTTTCGTCAACATGACCAACCCGAAAAGCATTGTCTTCCTCGCGGCCCTGTTCCCGCAGTTTATCGTGCCGCATCAGCCGCAGATCATGCAGTATTTGGTTCTCGGCGTCACCACTATCGCGGTGGATATCATCGTGATGATTGGCTACGCGACGCTGGCGCAGCGTATTGCGACATGGATTAAGGGACCGAAACAGATGAAGGCGTTGAATAAAGTCTTCGGATCGTTGTTTATGCTGGTGGGCGCGCTGTTGGCTTCCGCGCGCCATGCCTGACGAGAGAGGCCCGGTTAACCTTAAGCAAACCGGGAAAATCTGCGCTTAGCGCGAAATGATCAGATGAATGCCGAAGCCGGCAAACAACGTGCCGGCAATGCCGTCAATCCATTTTGCCAATCGCTGGTAACCACGACGCATGGCCGGTAAGGCGAACAGGCTGGCCACGACGGTAAACCAGGCCAGCGTTTCCAGAACAATCAGCAGGAAAATCCCCCAGCGCTCGCCCGTGCCAACGTTATCACCGACAAACAGTGAGAAGACGGAACCAAAATAGATAATCGCCTTAGGGTTGGCGAGGTTGGTCAGCAGTCCTTTCAGGAAGCTACGGCCGCTGCGGGCCAACGCGACCTGCGGCTCCGGCGTCGGCGCATCGTTTTTCTGCAGCGCGCCGCGCAACATCTGATAGCCCATCCAGCACAGGTACAAGCCGCCGCCGACCATAATAATGGTGTGCAGCCAGGCCATTTTTTCGATAATCAGGTGTAGGCCAAGCAGCGCGACCCCCGCCCAGATCATCACGCCACAGGTAATCCCCAGCACGCCCATCATTGCCTCTTTACGAGAACGACTTACCGCGGTCTGAGAAACAAAGAAAAAGTCCGGACCTGGACTCATCAGCGCAATGATATGCACCAGCGCAACGGTGAGGAAAAGCATCAGCATGATTGAACCCTAATCTATCGGCAATTTTGATCGCAGGAATATAGTGAAGCCCGAAACTATCCTGACACTTTTTCGCTCGGCTGACTACTCATCTTCACCATCAATATGCGCGCGGATCAGCGCCATAAACTCTTTCCCGAAACGCTCCAGTTTTCGCGTACCGACGCCGTTTATGCTCAGCATCTCACCGGCGGTCATCGGCGACTGCTCCGCCATTTCGATCAGCGTCGCGTCGTTAAATACGACGTATGGCGGGATATTTTCCTCATCGGCAATCGCTTTACGCAATTTGCGCAGCTTGGCGAACAGCTTGCGGTCATAATTGCCGCCGAAGGATTTTTGCATCGCCTTCGGCTTCAGCGCCACGATACGTGGCACGGCGAGTTGCAGCGGGACTTCGCCTCGCAACACCGGACGCGCGGCTTCGGTCAGTTGCAGCGCCGAATGCTGGGCGATATTTTGCGTGACCAGGCCAAGATGAATCAGCTGACGAATCACGCTCACCCAGTGTTCATGACTCTGTTCCCGGCCAATGCCGTACACTGGCAGCTTGTCATGTGCCATCTCGCGAATACGCTGATTATTCGCCCCGCGCAGGACCTCCACCACGTAACCCATACCGAAGCGTTGGTTCACGCGGTAAATGGTCGAGAGCGCCTTACGCGCGTCCATTAATCCATCGTACTGTTTTGGCGGGTCGAGGCAGATATCGCAGTTGCCGCACGCTTCCTGGCGACCTTCGCCAAAATAGTTGAGCAGCACCAGACGGCGACAGGTTTGCGCTTCGGCAAACGCACCCATCGCATTCAGCTTGTGGCGTTCAATATCCTGCAGTGGCCCGGCGGGCTTCTCCTCCAGACAGCGACGCAGCCACGCCATATCGGCCGGATCGTAAAACAGCATCGCTTCCGCCGGCAGGCCATCGCGCCCGGCGCGACCGGTTTCCTGATAGTAGGATTCAATATTACGGGGAATATCGAAGTGCACCACAAAGCGGACGTTGGGTTTATTGATCCCCATACCAAAAGCGACCGTGGCCACCACGATTTGCAGATCGTCGCGCTGAAATTTCTCCTGCACATCCGCACGAACGTCATTCTCCAGCCCGGCATGGTAGGCCGCCGCGCTGATTCCGCGGCTTTGCAAACGCGCGGCGGTATCTTCCACTTTCGAACGGCTGTTGCAGTAGATAATGCCCGATTTGCCGCGCTGGTCCTGCACGTAGCGCATCAGCTGATCGAGCGGTTTAAACTTCTCCATCAGCATGTAGCGGATGTTCGGGCGGTCGAAGCTGCTGACCTGAATCAGCGGGTCGTTCAGCCCCAGCAGACGAACGATATCGCGGCGGGTGGTGTCATCAGCGGTGGCGGTTAACGCCATAAACGGAATCTGCGGCATGCGCTGGCGCAGTTGGCCCAGGGCGGCATATTCCGGGCGGAAATCATGCCCCCACTGGGAAATACAGTGCGCTTCATCCACCGCCACCATTGCCAGGTTCCAGTAGCTGAGATGCTCAAGGAAATTATCCAGCATCAAGCGCTCGGGGGCGATATACAGTAGACGAATCTGCCCACTGCGACAGCCGGCCATGACCTCCTGCTGCTGCTCGCGGCTCTGGGTCGAGTTAAGACAGCCAGCGGCCACGCCGTTGGCCAGCAGCTGGTCAACCTGATCTTTCATCAACGAGATCAGCGGCGATACCACCACCGTCAGGCCACCAAGCACCAGCGCGGGCACCTGGTAGCACAGCGATTTACCACCACCGGTAGGCATGACGACCAGGCAATCGCGACCGCCCAGCGCCGTGTCGATAATGGTTTCCTGGCCTGGGCGAAACTGCTGGTAGCCGAAGGTTTCCTGTAAAACCTGCTTTGCCAGCAATGTTTGATTCAATACTTCCGCCTGCGCCACGTTGACCCCGTCTGCCTGAAAAGAAAACAGGCGCTATTTTCAGCGCCAGTGAGCCAGAGTGCAACGATTAAAACAGATCGTTGAGCGTCACACCGACACCAACCCGGGTCTGGTTAAAGTTATAGTCAATGAGCGACTCGCCATAACCGCTGTAGAGCTGAGTGTAGAAACGCACGTGGCGGGTGATCGGATAGCTGATGCCGAGCTCTGCACCACCATAACCGCTGTTCCAGTTATATTGCCCCTGGGCGCTCAGGATAGCTTCACCAAGTTGATAACCGATCTTAAGGCGGTAATACCCCATATATTTAGTGATATCCGGGTTATCGTTGATGCTGCCGATGACATACCAGGGCTTCACTTCCACCAGCCAGTTGCCATTTTGCGCCATCAGGCGGGCATACAGGCGGTTCCAGCTGCGGGAAGTAGGATCGGAGCGGCCGTTAGAGTCGTGGTTATAACCCATTTCGACATCACGCAACGTCCAGCCGGCAAGCTGATAATCCGTAGCAAATCCCAAAAACAGCTGCGGTTCATAGTTGGTTTCACGAAACGGCGCGGACTCTTTGCTGTTGGAGAGCTGCCACCAGGACTTCTGCGTATAGGAAGCCCCGAGCAGCGAGTTCTCGCCGAGGATCCCTCGCCACAGCGGAAACGCCAGGCTGAGCTGGAATTTCACTTCGTCCTTGCGGGCATTTTCCGCCCAGTCATAGCTGGAGATCGCTTCCTTGTTGATATCGCTACTCCATGTATAGAGCAGGTAGTTGCTCTCGTAGGGATACAGCAAGAAAGGATTGTCATGGTCCTGCAACAGGTTAGCGATGATACTACCGCGTACCGCAGGGGTATCATGAACGGGATGACTAACCGGCGCATCCTGTGCCAAAACGCCAGCCGGAAGCGCGCTCAGCGCTAGCAACCAGGCCAAAGAGATACGCATTACTGTTCTCCTGAATGAGTGATTATTATTTCTGTTTTACCCGGCATTCATTCTACCTGTTTACGGGCTCTCCGCCCGCTTATCCGTTCTGAAAGTGGAAATCAGCGTTTTAGAAGCATAAAATCAACATTTCATTAACGAATGGATACAATCGTCATGTCTGAACTCACAGCCGAAGCCGCCCTTAAGCTGGTGGGAGAAATCTTTGTCTACCACATGCCTTTTAATCGTGCCTTAGGTCTGAAGCTGGAGCGTTACGAAAAAGAGTTTGCTCAGCTCAGCTTTAAAAACCAGCCTATGATGGTTGGCAACTGGGCGCAAAGTATTCTGCATGGTGGGGTCATCGCCTCCGCGCTGGATGTGGCCGCAGGGCTGGTGTGCGTAGGTAGTACGCTGACCCGGCATGACACGATTAATGAAGAAGAGTTACGCCAGCGTCTGTCGCGGATGGGAACCATCGATCTGCGCGTTGATTATCTGCGCCCAGGGCGCGGCGAGCACTTTACCGCCACCAGCAGCCTGTTACGTGCCGGGAATAAGGTTGCCGTCGCCCGCGTGGAATTACATAACGAAGATCAGGTCTATATCGCCAGCGCCACGGCGACGTATATGGTGGGTTGATCGCGGTAAATAAAGTAATATCGTTGTTTTGGCGTAACGGATTCTACCGATGGATGCAAAACAAACGCGGACAGGGATTATGCTGGCTCTTGCCGCCTATTTTATCTGGGGCATCGCACCTGCCTACTTCAAACTTATCTACTATGTTCCCGCCGATGAAATCCTGACCCATCGTGTGATCTGGTCATTCTTTTTTATGCTGGCGCTAATCAGCCTTAGCCACCAGTGGGGGCAGGTGAAAAAACTGCTGCATATGCCGCGTAAAATTCTCCTGCTGGCACTGTCGGCTGTGCTGATTGGCGGCAACTGGCTACTCTTCATCTGGGCGGTGAATAACCACCATATGCTGGAGGCCAGTCTCGGCTACTTCATTAACCCGCTGGTGAATATTGTGCTGGGGATGATTTTCCTCGGCGAGCGTTTTCGACGGATGCAGTGGGTGGCGGTGTTGCTGGCAGCGTGTGGCGTGCTGGTACAGCTGTGGACCTTTGGTTCGCTGCCGGTTATCGGCCTTGGGCTGGCCTTCAGCTTTGCCTTTTACGGGCTGCTGCGTAAAAAAATCGCCGTCGACGCGCAAACCGGGATGTTAGTCGAAACTCTGTGGCTTCTGCCGGTCGCCGCCGTATACCTGTTTGCCATCGCCGATAGCCCAACCAGCCATATGGGACAGAATTCGTGGTCGCTGAACCTGTTGCTGATGGCGGCAGGCATTGTCACCACGATTCCCCTGCTGTGCTTTACCGGGGCAGCCACCCGCCTGCGCCTCTCCACGCTAGGATTCTTCCAGTATATCGGCCCGACGCTGATGTTTCTGCTGGCGGTCGTCTTTTACGGAGAGGTACCGGGGGCCGATAAGATGGTGACCTTTGGCTTTATCTGGGTGGCACTGGCAATTTTCGTGATGGATGCGGTTTACACAATGCGCAGAACGAGCAGGACATAACGAAAAACCGAAGCACATTCCAGGTTACTGACCAGGTGAGCGCTGCTGGAATTGCCCGGCGGTGCTTCGCTTACACCGGCCTGGCGATAATGTGTACCGGGATGACAGGGTAACATTCTGTAGGCCGGGCAAGGCGTCAGCCGCCACCCGGCGGAAATGCTAAAAAGGATTTGCTCAGGTCAAAAAGACCTTTTTACAGCCAGTTTTTACGCTTGAAGTAGAGATACGGCGCCAGACCCGCGAGCATCATAAAGACAATCGCGCCGGGATAACCAAAGCTCCAGTGCAGCTCCGGCATAAACTCAAAGTTCATCCCATAGCTGGAAGCCACCAGTGTAGGCGGCAGGAAGACCACGGAAACCACCGAGAAGATCTTGATGATACGGTTCTGCTCGATGTTGATAAAGCCCATCGCCGCCTGCATCAGGAAGTTGACCTTCTGGAACAGCGATTCGTTGTGCGGCAGCAGGGATTCGATATCTCGCAGGATCTCGCGTGCCTGCTCCAGCTGGCCTGCCGGCAGGCGAGCCTTACGCACGAGGAAGTTCAGCGCGCGCTGGGTATCCATCAGACACAGACGGACCTTCCAGCCGATATCTTCCTGCTCGGCAAGCGTTGAGAGCGCGTCATCGTACTCATCGCCCTGACGACCTTCCATGATCACGCGGCTGAGTTTTTCCAGGTCGCTGTAGATATTTTCGATTTCATCCGCCAGCTGTTCAATTTTGGTTTCGAACAGATCCAGCAGCAGTTCATAGGCGTTGCCATCAACCATTAACTGATTGCGAACGCGCATGCGATACAGGCGAAATGCCGGCAATTCACGTTCACGCAGGGTAAACAGGCGCCCTTCACGAATCGTAAATGCCACGGTGGAGTTACCGGCGTGATCCTCTGCATCTTCAAAAAAGAAAAAAGAGTGAATGTGTAAACCGTCTTCGTCTTCGAAGAAACGCGCCGATGCTTCGATATCTTCCAGTTCCGGGCGCGTTGCCAGGTTCTGACCCAATTCCGTCTGCACGCGGCTTCGTTCGTCATCGTCGGGCTCGACCAAATCGACCCACACCGAACTGGCGAGATGTTTGATCTCATCAGCTTCCAGGCGTGTTAAACGATTATTTTCCAGTTGAAATGCGCTCAGCATGACCGGGACTCCCAATGCAAAAAAATTATCGGACGGTTCGGTGGGCACACAGAAACAATTTGGGTTTCAGACCATTAAGCCTGACTCAGAGCGACGGGTATGACGGGTCGCTGACAACCGCTAAGGCTATCAGCAGCATAAGAGGATAGCCTTAGGAGTTGTTCCTGACGGACAGGAAATTGAGCCAGCGTCTACTGGGTGTGTCCAAGGCGAATGTCCTCTTAGCGTAATCGTGCGCGCATGTTACGCCAGCACAAAAACGGCGTCAACACGCAACGAAACGCTAAAGAGCAAATCCTGCCTTTTAGCATATAAGGCTAGCAGATTATTACAAAAAAACGATACTTTTCTTACTGTTACACTGTTTCCAGCCGGGCATAGGCCGCCACTAACCATTTAATACCCTGCCCCTGGAAGGCAACCTGCAAACGGCTATGCTCGCCGCTGCCTTCCAGATTCACGATAGTGCCTTCGCCAAACTTCGGATGGCGTACGCGCTGCCCCAGTTTGTAGCCGGTATCGTTTTCCGCCATTGGCGTCCCCATCCGCTGATGGCTGACCGGACGGCTCACCGTCGCGCGCAGGCGTACCTCTTCTACACAGGCTTCCGGCAGCTCGCCGATAAAGCGCGACGGACGATGATAAACCTCTTTACCGTACAGACGGCGGGTTTCCGCATAGGTGAGCGTCAGTTTTTGCATCGCTCGTGTCACGCCGACGTAAGCCAGACGACGCTCCTCCTCCAGCCGGCCACCTTCATCCAGCGCCATCTGGCTCGGGAACATCCCCTCTTCCACGCCAACGATAAACACCTGCGGGAACTCCAGACCTTTCGCCGAGTGCAGAGTCATCAGTTGCACCGCATCCTGCCAGGTGTCCGCCTGCCCTTCACCCGCTTCCAGCGCGGCATGGGAGAGGAAGGCCTGTAGCGGCATTAAATCTTCATCTTCGTCGTTGTAGCTGAACTGGCGCGTTGCCGTCACCAGCTCCTCTAAGTTTTCTATCCGTGTCTGGCCTTTCTCGCCCTTTTCCTGCTCGTACATCGTCCGCAGGCCGGAGTCGTTAATCACCCGGTCGGTCTGCACGTGCAGTGGCATATCCGCCGTTTCCTGCGCCAGGGCGTCAACCAACTCCATAAAGCGTTGCAGCGCGCTGGCGGCGCGCCCGGCGAGGACTTTATCTTTTAACAGTTCGCGGCAAGCCTGCCACAGCGTTAGCTGACGGTCGCGCGAGGTCTGACGCACCACGTCCAGCGTGCGATCGCCGATGCCGCGCGTCGGGGTATTCACCACACGCTCAAACGCCGCATCGTCGTTACGGTTGGCGATCAGACGCAGATAGGAGAGCGCATCTTTGATCTCCTGGCGTTCGAAGAAGCGCATGCCGCCATAGATACGATACGGCATGCTGGCCTGCAACAGCGCCTCTTCCAGCACGCGCGACTGGGCGTTGCTGCGGTAGAGAATAGCGCATTGCTCCAGCGCCCCGCCGTTCTCCTGCCAGGTTTTAATGCGATTGACGACAAAGCGCGCCTCATCAAGATCGTTAAACGCGCAATAGAGGGAGATAGGTTCGCCGTCGGCGCCGTCGGTCCACAGTTTTTTGCCCAAACGCCCGCTGTTGTTTTCAATCAGAGCGTTGGCGGCGCTCAGGATATTGCTGGTCGAACGGTAGTTCTGCTCCAGGCGGATGGTCTGCGCGCCGGGGAAATCGGTGAGAAAACGCTGAATATTCTCAACCTGGGCGCCGCGCCAGCCGTAGATCGACTGGTCATCATCCCCCACAATCATCACCTTGCCGCTCTCGCCCGCCAGCAGGCGAATCCAGGCATACTGGATGTTATTGGTATCCTGAAACTCATCCACGAGGATGTTGGTGAAGCGTTCGCGATAATGCTGGAGAATATGCGGCTTGTTGAGCCACAACTCGTGCGCACGCAGCAGCAATTCGGCAAAGTCCACCAGACCGGCGCGATCGCAGGCTTCCTGATAGGCCTGATAAACTTTCTGCCAGGTCTGTTCCACCGGGTTGCCGTAGCTCTGAATATGGTGCGGGCGCAGCCCTTCATCTTTCTGGCTATTGATGTACCACATCGCCTGACGCGGCGGCCACTGCTTCTCGTCGAGGTTCATCGCCTTAATCAGACGCTTCAGCAGACGCAGTTGGTCTTCGCTATCGAGGATTTGAAAATCTTGCGGCAGGTTAGCATCGAGATGATGGGCTCGCAGCAGACGATGTGCCAGCCCGTGGAATGTCCCGACCCACATACCGCCCTGGGTTGTCCCCATCAGTTGGCCAATACGATGGCGCATCTCCGCCGCCGCTTTGTTGGTAAAGGTCACCGCCATAATCGAATACGGCGAGCAATTTTCCACGCTCAGCAGCCAGGCAATACGGTGTACCAGAACGCGCGTCTTACCGCTGCCCGCTCCCGCCAGAACCAGCATATTGGTGCGCGAAGCAGCTACGGCTTCACGCTGTTTATCATTGAGGCTGTCGAGCAGGTAAGAAACGTCCATTGGCACCGCCGGAAATGAGCTGCCCGGCAACACATCGTCTACCGGGCATACTGTTAATATATACAGAACTAGTGGTGATTATATCAGCGAGGTCAGAGATGCCAACCGTGAAATTTCAATGTGCGGCAGCAGGCGGCTGTCGGTTGCGCGCATCAGATCGGCCCCCTGCGGTTTGATCCAGCAGGCCTGCATGCCGCAGCGAATAGCGCCCGCCACATCGGTGGTCAGATCATCCCCCACGTGAAGTATCTGTCCCAACGGCAAACCAAGACGCTCCGCCGCCAGATGATACATATCGGCAAAGGGTTTCGATCGCCCGTCCGGACCGGCACGCAGAACAAAACGGAAATAATCGCTCAAACCAAAGAGTTCCGGTTGCGCGTTACCGTTGGTCACCGCCACCAGCGGCCATTTCTCCGCCAGCGCGGTCAGCGTATCGTGAGTTTCCTGCGGCACCTCGATCAGACTCCGCCAGTGGGCAAAATTCGCCATTGCCGCATCCGCGCCCTCGGCAGCCTGCCCGGCAGAAAGCCCGGCATTCGTCATCCCCAGCACCAGCGCGCGTCGCCGCCATTCGGTCACGTCGTGGTAAATCTCCGGTTCGGTCTCAAGCAGCGTCTGACGCAACTGTTGCAGCTCCTGGGCATCAAACCGGCTCAGTGACGGATGGTAGCTGCGCACAAAGGCCAGCGACTCCTGCAGCGTCCGGTCGATGACCGGACGGTTGTCGTAAAGGGTATCGTCCAGATCAAACGTCAGTGCAGAAATTTGGCCCAGCGGTCGGTAAAAGCGCATTATTTCCCCCGTTTGGCGCGCGGATGCGCCGCATCATACACCGAGGCAAGGTGTTGAAAATCAAGATGGGTATAGATTTGAGTCGTCGAGAGATTGGCATGGCCCAGCAGCTCCTGTACGCCGCGCAGATCGCCGCTCGACTCCAGCATATGGGTGGCAAAGGAGTGGCGCAGCTTATGCGGATGCACGTGGCTGTTCAACCCCTGCTTAATACCCCATTCGGCAAAGCGCTTCTGCACATTACGCGCGGAAATACGTTTCCCCAGTTTAGATAAAAACAGCGCATCATCATCCGTGCCAAAAAGACCGCGTAAATCGAGCCAGTGTTCGATCCACGCCACCGCGCTGCGCCCAATCGGCAGGCGGCGTTCTTTGCTGCCTTTGCCCATCACCCACACCTCCCCGGATTCCAGATCGAGGTGTTTAATATCAAGATTGACCAGCTCGGAGAGACGCAGACCCGCGCCGTACATCACCTCCAGCATCGCCCGGTCGCGCACCGCCAGCGGATCGTTAAGATCGATATCCAGCAGCCGGTTGACGTCATCGACATCGATATTTTTAGGTAAGTGACGGGGAATTTTCGGAGCGGAGATGCCTTTCGCCGGGTTCGCCGCCAGCTCGCCCTGCGCCACCAGCCAGTCAAAGAAACTGCGCAACGCGGAAAGCCGCAGCGCAAGGCTTGCCGGCCCCAGGCCCTGTTTGCGGCTACGAACCGCCAGGCCACGAACCTGAGCGGCATCGCACTGCTGCCAGCTTTTGAGCCCCGCCTGTTCGGCGAGCACCATCAGCGCATCCAACTGACGCCGGTAGTTCAGTAGCGTGATTGGGCTCAGCTGACGCTCTACACCCAGATAGTGTAGAAAGCGGTCAACGGCGGGGAATAAGGGAGAATCGGTCATGCGCGTTCAACCCAACGCTCCAACAGACCCGGTAGCATTAACGCAATTTCCTGCAGCAGCTGCGTTCCCTGGCCTTGTTGATAATGCTGGGCATCGCGGCTGCTGAAGATCATCACACCAGGGGCGTCATCACCGCCCAGCAGCGACATCGCCACCGAACCGATAGCTTTCGCTTCCGGCAGTACCACCAGCAGTTCAGGGCCGTGCAACGGCCCAAGATAATGACGAGACTGCCCAAGTCGCTGAATGCGGACAGGCTCAAATGCCTGCCTGCTTAGCGCCAGATGGGTGAATTTTGAAGGTGCGCCCAGCCGCCAGCTATCGGGAAACAGCCGTACCGTCGCGCCCGCCAGCCCTATCTCACGTGCCCAGCGATGAAAACGGTTCAGCATCTCGTCAAGGCTTTCCGCCGCTGCCAGCCGCGTCTGCAGATGCAGCAGACGCTGGAACAGGCTCTCATTGGCCGTTGCCTGCTCCATCAGCAGCATCATGTTCTCTTCCAGCACGTTGATATGGTTACGTGCCCGCACCATGTGCCATTCCACCAGCGAGATCGAGCCGCGTACCGGATGCGGTACGCGCATATGCTCAACCAACGCGGCATTACGAATAAAAAATTCAGGATGTTGCAACAGATAGTCCACCACTGCGCGGTCGTTCAACGCGCCGGTGATTTCCTGCTGTTCTTCCCCGACTTGTTTCATAAGTGAATAAATCCGTCGTAGACATGTGCCGCCGGGCCAGTCATAAACAACGGTTGGCCCGGGCCTTTCCAGGCGATATCAAGACGCCCGCCTGGCAATTCCACGCGTACTTGTTCGGCCAGCAGTCCTTGTTGGATACCAACCGCCACCGCCGCACAGGCGCCGCTGCCGCAGGCCTGAGTTTCACCTGCGCCGCGCTCATAAACACGCAGACGAATGCGATCGCGCTCGACCACCTGCATAAAACCGATGTTGGCGCGCTCCGGGAAGCGCTCGTGGCTTTCCATCACCGGGCCGAGCGTTTCCACCGCAGCGGTTTCGACATTATCGACCTGAATGACGCAGTGCGGGTTCCCCATCGAGACCACGCCGCACAATACTGTCTGCTCGGCGGCGCGCATAATATAGGTCTTTTCCGCTTTGTTGGCGCGGAAGGGGACCTGAGAGGGCTCGAAGTTGGGCTCCCCCATGTTGACGCGCACCAGATCGTCTTCCGTCACGCTTAATATCATACGACCGTTCGCCGTGCTCACGCGGATGTCACATTTATTGGTCAGGCCTTTCAAGCGGACAAATCGGGCAAAGCAGCGCGCGCCGTTGCCGCACTGCGACACCTCGCTGCCGTCGGCGTTGAAGATACGATAATGGAAATCCAGTTCCGGATCGTAAGGCGGTTCAACAACCAGCAGTTGATCGAAACCGACGCCCAGATGCCGATCCGCCAGGCGGCGAATCAGTTCTGGTGAGAAAAAAACATTCTGCGTTACCGCGTCAACGACCATGAAGTCGTTGCCAAGGCCATGCATTTTAGAGAACTGCATCATCTACTCCAGTTGCGCGGAACAGAACGTTATCGTTAATAGTTTACCTGGGACGGGCCGCCGCTATCGCCGCGATCGTTACGATCTGGCGCCGAGCTCTGGATACCGCTATTGACCGGTTTGGTCGGCGGAACTGTCGTCTTTTCTGCCGGAGGGAAATAAAGCGGCCCCTTCAGACCACAGCCGGTCAGGCTGAAGATCGCCAATAAAACGGCAAGCGTTGGAAAAACGTTTTTCATTGATAGTTGCCCGTGATTCACTCTTTCTGCTTTCTATCATCGCAGGAGAAGACGTAAAAGCAAGCGTTTAGCATCCGACTGCGCGCGCTTTTGTTTCGCGCTATACTGCCGCCATCTTCAAAAAAGCAGGGTAGAACCATGAACGACAGTGAATTCCATCGCCTGGCTGACAGCCTGTGGATGACCATCGAAGAGCGTCTGGATGAGCGGGACGGCGATAGCGATATCGACTGTGAGATCAACGGCGGCGTGCTGACCCTCAGTTTTGAGAACGGCAGCAAAATTATTATCAACCGTCAGGAACCGCTGCATCAGGTGTGGCTGGCGACAAAGCAAGGCGGCTACCATTTTGATCTTAAAGGTGATGAGTGGGTGTGCGACCGCAGCGGTGAAACCTTCTGGGATCTGCTGGAGCAGGCGGCGACCCATCAGGCCGGCGAAGCGGTGAGTTTTCGCTAAGCCAGCGTTTTCATCATAAGCGGGAAAGCAAAGCCCCGGCGAAAACACAACCTCGCCGGGGAAAGGATGACTCAGACATGTCGATCAGGAATAGTGCTGCTGTAGCATCGGCGACACAGCGGCATCCTGGCTCACCGGCGCGGCAGCCGCCCCGATCGCCTGGCTGCGGAACGGAATCACCTGAGGTCGACCGTCGACGTCGACGATCTGATAAAACTGCGGCAGGTTGAAGTTGATAAAACTGGAACCGTAGGTGAAACGATCGTGGGATGAAGAGTAGAAGCGGCTCACGTCACGCACCAGCTCCTCTCTACTGCCTTCACAGTGATGATAAACCTCTGCGCGATTGCTCTCGTCGAGAATATAGATATTAAATCCACTCTCGTTATCCGCCTCTTCAAAGAAGAACTGAATGATCCCTTCGCTGGCAAATCCGTCCACGACGGGCGGCAGCTTAACGTGGTTGGTTTCCACCTGAACCGACAGACCGTGCAGTTTGTTATGCGAGATGGCACCATAGAATTCAATGGCGTTTTCCAGCTTCTGCACCGATACGTTAAGGCGTTCGAAGAACAGTCCCCAGGTCTGCCCGGAAACCCGCAATGCCTTAAAGCGCCCGGTATCCTGACGGGTACTGGAAAGGCGCAGCTCAATGCACTCGGACACCATCTGCTGAACGCGGGTGCGGATGAGACCGCGCAGGTGCTGACTGTAGCAGAACACTTCAACGCTATCCGGCGGCGCCGCATCCTGATGCATTTTACCCAGAATCGTTTTTAGCGCTTCGATCATCGCCTGCTCGCCGTTAAAGTGCAGGGTTCGTACTTCGTTCCACGAGTTACGGTACAGCAGATCGACGCTGCCGATTAAGCACTTCTGCTCTTCGCCGAAGCTAAAGACATCCAGTTTACGGAAGTCAAAATGCACGACCTGATTACGGAACGCCGCCGTCGGGTCATATTCGAGATTGACGATAATCGCCAGGTGGCGGATTTCACAGGGGCTATACAGCGCTTTGGGCGTTGGCGACGGCAGTCGCAGCGGGAAATGGTGCGAAACATCGGCGACCATCTCCTGAAGCTTCGCGAGATCGACGATGCCGTTGCCCTTAATAAACAGGCGAGTACGTGACGTCAACAGGCCGTTAAACCAGGCCCAGGCCACCAGCTTATTAAGATAACGGTTATATTCCAGCGGCTGATGGCTGATGATCGATTCCATATCCGGGGCGCGGTTGTACACATACCAACCGGTACGGTTGGCACGGCCAGGAGGCACGTGGATAAAGGTCAGATTCGGCTCGGAGAGGTCCGGAGAGATTTGCGGGTTCACCAGCGTCACTTTGCCCGGCAGCGCTTCAAACGCCGCATACAGCTTACGGGTTAGTACGCCAATATCCTGCGGACTGGCTGACACGCTCAGGTTGTTACGCCGCGCAAAGCGAATCAGGTTGCGATAGCTTTGCATCATCGCATCCAGCAGTTCATTGTGCGCTTTGCGCACTTCGTCAATCTTCCAGTTAGCCCGGTTGTCCAGCATCATCAGACGCTTTTCATCCCAGCCCCACTCTTTCACCAGGTGGCTCACCACTTCACGACGCCAGCCCACGCAGGCGCGCTCGCGGCTGAGTTTTTCGCACACTTTCAGATAGAAACAGCGACGCACCAGATCGAGGCGAGTGTCGTCTTCGATGGCCTGCAGATAGGCAGTCACGCGCTCCAGCATCATGCAGTAAGGATCGAGCCCAAACGAGACGATTTCTCCGTCGTGCAGACGCTGTTTAATGTCTTTCGCCAACAGGCGGTTGTTCGGGTATTCCCAGGAGTAGGCTTCCAGCAGCAGCGTTTTCAGGACCGCTTTATACGGCGAATCGATACTTTTATAGAGCTGCCACAAGCTGGCACCGAAGTACTCTTCCGCCGACAGCGAGCTCAGACCGCCCAGATCGAGCCACTCGTTTGGCGTCAGTACGCCTTGCGCGTAGAGTCCCATTACGTAATCGTCGTAATGATCCTCTTCGTCGCACGGCACCATATTCCACAGAATGCGTTTTCCGGCGAGGCGCACGGCGGTACGGTAGAACTCATCGAGCAGTAAAATATGCTGGGTTGACCCGCAGTCTTCACCGCCGAGGCTGCCACTTTCGTTATGGCGGAAGCGGTTTTCGTCGATCAGGAAGAAGCTGACTTCAACGCCCAGCGATGCCGCCCAGCTTTCCAACAGGCTACATTTTCGCTGCAGCAACTGGCGCTCTTCGGTATCAAGCCATGCCTGATGACAAACCCAGATATCCAGGTCGGAAGAGCAGCTTTGGCCAACGGAGGAGGTACTGCCCATCGAGTAGACGCCGGTAATCGGCAGTTCGCCTTTCGGCGGCTCCTGCGCCAGCATGCCGCGGTGCAGTTCTAACTCATCAAGGTAGTGGCGTTGGGTTTCATCAGGCGTGTAGAGGCAGATGCCGCGGGGAACGTTACCGTCAAGGTAACCCGGCATCAGCGGGTGATGATAATGTAGTAATGTCGGCAGTAGACTGTAAACCTGCTGGAAAGCGGGTCCCATGGCAGCAAGCGCGCGATCCACGCGCAGTTGGTTGATGGCATCCAGTCTCTGTTTCAGTGTCTCAATATAGAGGTACAAGACATATCGCCTGATGTTCAAAAACCCGTCGTACAATAGTACGGAGGATTTCAGTATTTCAACAAAAACCGTCACCATTTGTCGTCGGTGTGGTTGTGATGAGCTGATGACGGACAAATGGTTTAAAACGTGATCAATCTAACACCTTGCTCATTGACCGTAAAGGAAGATGCGCTACTTACAATTGTAGCACCGTTTACCGCGTGTAAATTCCTCACTACGCTTGTGGCAACCGCAATGGCACCAAACGCAAATAAAGAAGAGCCGCCTTCCTAATCCCACAAAACTAACATCCATAAGGCAACAATGTTAGGATAGTTTGTGGTCGACAATGACGGTAACAAGCATGTTAGACAAAGTTTTGAGAATTGCCACACGGCAAAGCCCACTTGCGCTATGGCAGGCGCATTATGTGAAAGAGCGCCTTGAGTCCTGCCATCCTGGACTGGCGGTGGAACTGGTGCCGATGGTCACTCGCGGCGACGTGCTCCTTGATACTCCGCTGGCGAAAGTGGGCGGCAAGGGTTTGTTTGTTAAAGAATTAGAACTGGCTATTATGGAAGGGCGTGCGGATATCGCCGTGCATTCCATGAAAGATGTTCCCGTCGAGTTTCCCGAGGGACTGGGGCTGGTCACAATTTGCGAGCGTGAAGATCCGCGCGATGCCTTCGTCTCTAATCACTATGCGTCAATCGATGCGCTGCCGCACGGCAGTATCGTTGGCACTTCAAGTTTACGCCGCCAGTGCCAGCTGGCAGCGCAACGGCCCGACCTGCAGATCCGCTCTCTGCGCGGTAACGTGGGGACCCGCCTCGGCAAGCTCGATAGCGGCGAATATGACGCGATTATCCTTGCGGCCGCCGGGCTGAAACGCCTGGGATTAGAGTCGCGCATTCGTCAACCGTTAACGCCAGAGCAGTCGCTGCCCGCGGTCGGTCAGGGCGCGGTCGGCATTGAATGTCGCCTTGATGATCAATGGACGCAAACGCTGTTAGCCCCGTTGAATCATACGGAAACCGCCATCCGCGTGCGCGCGGAACGGGCGATGAATACCCGGCTGGAAGGTGGCTGTCAGGTTCCGATCGGCAGCTACGCTGAGCTGATCAATGGTGAGCTGTGGTTGCGCGCGCTGGTGGGCGCACCGGACGGTTCGCAGCTGGTACGCGGTGAACGACGCGGTCAACCGGAAAATGCCGAGCATCTCGGCGTCTCGCTAGCGGAAGAGCTGCTGGATAACGGCGCCCGCGACATTCTCACCGCAGTTTATGCAGGAGATCCCCCCCGATGAGCATCCTGGTCACCCGTCCGTTGCCCCAAAGTGAAGAACTGGTCAGCCGCCTGCGCGCGCTGGGACATGTGGCCTGGAGTTTTCCACTCATTGAGTTTACGCCCGGACGCGAACTGCCTGCGCTAAGCGGCCAGCTGGCTGCCTTATCCGCAGGCGATCTTTTGTTTGTACTCTCGCAACATGCGGTAGAGTTTGCCCATGCTCGCTTACATCAACTAGGCCAACGCTGGCCGAAAGCACCCGGCTATTTTGCGATTGGCCGCACGACGGCGCTGGCGCTGCATACGGTCAGTGGACAAAATATTCGCTATCCATTAGATCGGGAAATTAGCGAAGTGTTGCTACAATTACCTGAATTACAAAACATTGCCGGGAAGAAAGCCCTTCTTCTTCGCGGTAACGGCGGGCGGGAATTATTAGGCGAAACGCTCCGCGAGCGCGGCGCCGACGTTACTTTTTGTGAATGCTATCAACGTAGTGCGAAGCATTACGATGGCGCAGAAGAAGCAATGCGCTGGCTGTCCCGCGGCGTCACGACGCTGGTCGTTACCAGCGGCGAGATGCTGCAACAGCTTTGGGCGCTGATACCCCAATGGTATCGCGAACGGTGGCTCCTTCGCTGTCGCATTTTAGTTGTCAGTGAACGCCTGGCCAAGCAGGCCCGTGAATTGGGCTGGCAGGATATCCAGGTAGCCGATAGCGCCGACAACGATGCGCTGCTACGCGCATTACAATAACTCTCAACATTGGAAGCCATAATGACGGAACAACAAAACCAATCCGCCGTGGTTGAAGAGACCAGGGAGGCCGTGGACAAGGCGCCACAGCCAGAGAATACCGGAAAGAAAAACGACGGTAATAAAACCAGCCTCGTTCTGAGCGCGATTGCTATCGCCATTGCCCTCGCCGCTGGCGTCGGCCTGTTTGGTTTAAATAAACAGCAAGTATCGCGACAGAACGAGACCAGTACGGCGCTCGCCGAACGGGTGGCGGAGCTGCAAAAAGCGCAAGAAAGCCAAAAAAATGAGCTCGATGGTATTATCAGGCAGCAGGCGGACCAGCTAACCGAGGCGAAGCGTCAGCAGGAGACGCTGGCGAAGCAGCTGGAAGACGTGCAGCAAAAAGTGGCCGTCATTTCCGGAAGCGATGCCAAAACCTGGCTGCTGGCGCAGGCCGATTTTCTGGTCAAATCTGCCGGACGTAAGCTGTGGAGCGATCAGGACGTCACCACTGCCGCTGCGCTGTTAAAAAGCGCTGATGCCAGCCTTGCCGATATGAACGATCCCAGTCTGATTAGCGCCCGCCGCGCCATTACCGACGATATCGCGTCGCTATCGGCCGTCAGCCAGGTCGACTACGACGGTATTATCCTGAAGGTCAACCAGCTTGCTAACCAGATTGATAATCTGCGCCTCGCCGACAATAACGATGACGACTCCCCGATGGATTCCGACAGCGAAGAGCTGTCCAGCTCCATCGGCGAATGGCGCGTGAATCTGCAAAAAAGCTGGCAGAGCTTTATGGACAGCTTTATTACCATTCGTCGTCGCGACGAAACAGCAGTCCCGCTGCTGGCGCCAAACCAGGATATCTACCTGCGCGAAAATATTCGCTCCCGTCTGCTGGTTGCGGCGCAAGCGGTCCCGCGCCATCAGGAAGAGACATACAAACAAGCACTGGATAATGTTTCCACCTGGGTTCGCGCGTATTACGACACGGAAGATGCCACGACCAAAGCGTTCCTGGAAGATGTCGATAAACTGAGTCAGCAAAGCATCACGATGAGCGTGCCGCAAAATCTGCAAAGTCAGGCCCTCCTCGAGAAGCTGATGCAAACGCGGGTACGCAACCTGATGACGCAACCTGCCGTCACCCAGAGCAGCGCGCCGACGCCCCCTGCTCCCGCACCTACACAAGCACCTGCACCAGCGCCACAAGGAGAGTAACGTATGCTGAAAATTCTCTTACTCTTCGCACTGCTGATCGCCGGGATCGTTGTCGGCCCGATTATCTCCGGACACCAGGGCTACGTTCTGATCCAGACCGATAACTACAACATTGAAACCAGCGTGACCGGGCTGGTGATCATCCTGATCCTCACCATGGTGGTACTGTTTGCGATTGAATGGCTGTTCCGCCGCATTTTCCGTACCGGCGCCCATACCCGTGGCTGGTTCTTGGGTCGTAAACGCCGTCGTGCACGTAAGCAAACTGAACAGGCATTGCTGAAGCTGGCAGAAGGCGACTATCAGCAGGTTGAAAAGCTGATGGCGAAGAATGCCGATCACGCCGAACAGCCGGTGGTGAACTATCTGCTGGCGGCGGAAGCAGCCCAGCAGCGTGGTGATGAAGCACGGGCGAATCAGCATCTGGAGCGTGCAACGGAGCTGGCCGGAGACGACCTGATTCCAGTCGAGATCGCCCGCGTGCGCGTGCAACTGGCCCGCAATGAAAACCATGCAGCCCGCCACGGCATTGATAAGCTGCTGGAGATTACCCCGCGGCATCCGGAAGTGTTGCGCCTGGCCGAGCAGGCCTATACCCGCACCGGCGCGTGGAATTCGCTGCTGGATATTCTGCCGTCAATGGCAAAAGCCAACGTCAGCGATGAAGAGCACCGCGCCGCGCTGGAGCAGCAGGCCTGGATTGGTTTGATGGATCAAACCCTGGCCGATCGCGGAAGCGATGGGTTACGTGAGTGGTGGAAAAACCAGAACCGCAAAACTCGCAGCCAGGTGTCCCTGCAGGTGGCGATGGCCAATCTGCTCATTGAGAGTGACGATCATGATACTGCGCAGCAGATTATTATCGACGGACTGAAGAAGCAGTATGATGACCGCCTGGTGATGCTTATTCCGCGCCTGAAGACCAATAATCCGGAGCAGCTGGAAAAAGTGCTGCGTCAGCAGATTAAATCGGTCGGCGATCGGCCTTTACTGTGGAGCACGCTGGGGCAATCCCTGATGCGCCACGGCGAATGGCAGGAGGCCAGCATCGCGTTCCGTGCTGCGCTGAAACAACGTCCGGATGCATTTGATTACGCATGGCTGGCCGATACGCTCGACCGTATGCATCAACCAGAAGAAGCGGCATTAATGCGCCGTGATGGCCTGCTGTTAACGCTACAGAATAATCCTCAGCAGTAACCTGCCCTTCCGCTATCGTCTCTTCCTGAGACGATAGCGCGCTTCTCCGAGCCCTCTTCTGCGCATAACCGCAGACATAAAAAAACGCCTGCACTGAAACCAGCGCAGGCGTTAAAACAGGTCTGTTTGACAACAAAATTGGGTGCTTCACTCAACGTTATGTCCATGGTGTTTGATGAGACGATACGCTTTATCTCTCAAACTGCTTCGCAGCAGCGTGAAGATCGTGCGTATAAACGCGACATCTGGCAGTGGACGATAAGCACCGTAAACGGCTCTGCATCATTCCGGAGTTTATGAGGCCCGAAAGCGAACATAAGAGATGGAATGAGCATCTACCCGTTTATTATCGCACAGGTTCCGTGGAAATTGCATCAGTCACAACAGTAAATTGGGAGGATTCCGGACACAAAATGACGCGTTCACATAGCGCGCGGATAGCCGTTTTTATTCTGGAGATCAGGGAGATATAAGATAGTCGCGGTACGACAGAAAACAAAAAACCCCGCCGAAGCGGGGTTCAAAATTGGTCGGCGAGAGAGGATTCGAACCTCCGACCCACTGGTCCCAAACCAGTTGCGCTACCAAGCTGCGCTACTCGCCGATGTACTGCTTTTTGAATTTTTAGTTCAATTCGTTAAAGTCGTGGTGCGAGGGGGGGGACTTGAACCCCCACGTCCGTAAGAACACTAACACCTGAAGCTAGCGCGTCTACCAATTCCGCCACCTTCGCATTTCACAACTCTATCAAATAATGGGGTGGCTAATGGGATTCGAACCCACGACAACTGGAATCACAATCCAGGGCTCTACCAACTGAGCTATAGCCACCACTGCAAATCTTTTCACGCGGCACTGTTAAATTAACAGTCCACCGCAGCTCAAGCACCGGGTTAAATGGTGCGCCCGACAGGATTCGAACCTGAGACCTCTGCCTCCGGAGGGCAGCGCTCTATCCAGCTGAGCTACGGGCGCTTAGCGCCGTTGCGGGGTCGGATAATACGGACTTCCCCCCCCGCTGTCTAGTGCCTTTTTAAATAAAATTTCTGTTTGGTCACGCTTTGCGCACTTTGCCGTTTATTCCGTCGTTTTATCGACATTTCCATGCCGACCAAGACCAAACACCTTATAGATAAGCGTCACGAGGGCCAGGAAAAGTATTCCGACGAACAGCGACATACGGGTGTCGTCATTAAAGCCCATGCCGATCAGCACGCAAATCAGAAATGCCATTGTGAAATAGTTAGCCCACGGGAACAGCAGCGAACGGAATGGATGGCTGGCCATCGCCTCCTGATGCGCACGGCGAAAACGCAGCTGACTAATCAGGATCACAAACCATGGCACCATGCCCGGCAGTACGCTGGCACTGTAGACATAGACGAAGACCCGCTGCGGGTTGGGAATAATATAGTTCAGACAGGAGCCAATCAGCAGAATCAGAATCGACAGCGCGACGCCCACGGCCGGTACGCCATTGCGCGAAACTTTCGCCATCGCCGCAGGCAGCTGCCGGTTGCGCGCCAGCGCGTAGAGCATACGACCGCAGCTGTACATCCCACTATTACAGCCGGAAAGCGCCGCTGTCAGTACCACAAAGTTGATAATACCCGCCGCCGCAGTAATACCGATTTTCGCAAAGGTCAGAACGAACGGACTGCCGCCGGAGCCAATTTGATCCCACGGGAAAATCGTGACAATCACGAAAATTGCGCCCACATAAAAAATCAGAATACGCCACAAAACCTTGCCCACCGCACTGCGCAGCGTGATCTGCGGGTTCTTCGCCTCACCCGCGGTGATGCCGATAAGTTCAACGCCCTGATAGGAGGCCACGACGATACACAGCGCCGTCAGGAACCCTTTCCAGCCACCGGCGAAGAAACCCCCGTGTTCGGTCAGGTTACCAAATCCGATGGAGTGCCCGCCGTTGCCAAAACCAAAGAAGATCACGCCCAGCCCGACGACGATCATCACAATAATGGTGGTGACTTTAATCATCGCGAACCAGAATTCAATCTCACCATACAGGCGTACTGCGGCCAGGTTTGCCAGCGCCACCAGCCCGACAGCAATCAGTGCCGGTATCCACTGTGCCATATCCGGGAACCAGAACTGCACATACACCCCGATGGCCGTAATCTCCGAGATCCCGACCGCCATCCACATAAACCAGTATGACCATGCAGTAAGATAGCCGAAAAACGGGCTCATATAGCGGTGCGCGTAAACGGCGAATGAACCGGTCACTGGCTCAAGGAACAGCATTTCGCCCATCGAGCGCATGATAAAGAAGACAAATAACCCGGCGATAATATACGCCAGCAGGACCGAAGGACCGGCCCACTTCAGCGTACTTGCCGCCCCCATAAACAAACCCACGCCAATCGTCCCGCCCAGAGCGATGAGTTCAATGTGTCTGGCCTCCAGTCCGCGCTGGAGTTCCGCTTTTTTCTCTGTCATATAACCTCTTGTGTTTGCCCTGCTTCCGGTTTTTGTTCTTCGTCCTTCGAACGGCACGCCTGATGTCTGACCTCACACCTTCCCGAAGCACAGCGCCTCATACCGCCGGAGAGTGACAGGTTTGCCATGGCGCGACCCGCCAATGGTCTTGCCCATATACCGGTTATTTTTATTAATGAATGAAAGGAAATGTCCTTGCCCGCACGACGGCACACGCTACCCGCCGTGGATTAAGCATGCGAATGGTTAATGAATTTTCAGGAAATGGCAAATAAAGTATCAGGCAAGTGAAGACATTACACAGAATATGTATGCAATCTCGCCTGATTGCAGTGGAATATCAGAGCTTCCCGGAATAATGCCAACGTAAATAGCGCAGCAGGTGGAGCTGTCGTTTAATCCGACTCGGCTGCAGCAACAGACGATAAAACCACTCCAGGCCAAGGTTCTGCCAGAACTTCGGCGCCCGATGGACGTGGCCGGTAAAGACGTCATAGGTGCCGCCAACGCCCATATACAGCGCTGCGGGATAAAGCCGCCGACAGTCGCGCATCAGGATCTCCTGACGCGGCGATCCCATCGCCACAGTGACGATTTTCGCTCCGCTTTCTCGTACCCGCTCGAACAGCGGCTGGCGCTGGTCAGGGGTAAAATAGCCGTCCTGGCTGCCAACGATATTCACATTCCAGCGTGCGCGCAGCTTCGCTTGCGTTTGCGCCAGCACTTCCGGCTTGCCGCCAATCAGAAATACCGGCGTCCCCTGAGCGCCAGCGCGTTCCATTAATGCTTCCCAGAGGTCGGCACCGGCAACGCGGGATATCCTGGCCTGCGGATATTTTTTGCGTATCGAACGCACGACGCTGATGCCATCCGCATACTTAAACTCGGCGGCTTCAATCAGCGCGCGGACTTCCGGGTTATCTTCTACCGCCAGCATTTTCTCGGCGTTAATCGCTACCAGCGTTCCCTGACGCAACTCGCCGTCGGCAAAGAGATAATTGAGCGCATGCTGCATGTCACGCCAGCCAATGAGCTGCAGCCCTCGCAGCGTATACTGCGGCGCGGAAGTGTTCTTAGTCATGTTCATCCTTATCAGACCTGTGGTTGCGAAAGTGGTTTAGGCCGCTTATGAATCAATCCTGCGCTGTCCAGGAGCCAGTACAGCAATTTCGCCGCTAACAAGCAGATACCGAAGATCACGAGGAAAAACACCACGCGGGAGCCGAACGAATCCAGCCCTTCTCGCGCCAGCACTATCATGTTGAAAATAGCGCCGAAACAAAAACTATGCAGGATCGCCGCTTTGTAGCGATTGCTTTCCCGATTGCCAAGGTCGTACAGCCAGTCGAACCATTTAATAATAAGTCCTACCGCGACGGCACCCAGCGGAACAAACCAAATGCCGCCCATCACCACCAGCGAGCCAATTAGCGTCGGTGAAATCGCCAACCCCGAGTGGTTGTTTAACACCTCCCAGGTGAAGTAGTTGGCGGTATTCAGCACCATCGTCGGGCGACCGTGCCACATCCAACTGGGGATAAAAACGTAGAAGTCGCGGATCATCGGCGCCAGCCCCTGGAAGGCAATCTTGTCATAGTTTTGCAGCAGCAGCGCCAGATTCTCCCACGGCGAAAACGTATCGCGGGTCAGATAGAGGAAGGTATAAAACGCTTCATCGCCGCTGACGTTCATGCCATAGCGCTTAAGCGCCAGCCAGAACATTCCCACAATGCCCAGGACGCCCGCCATCACCAGCATCCACAGACTGATCCAGCCGCGAATAATGCCGATAAACAGGAAAATGGCGAAAGCGATAATGATATTCGCGCGAGTACCGCCGACGATGGCATAGGTCAGCAGCCCAAACGCCACGGTGCTGAGCAGGAAGAATATCCACGCCTTATAATCCTGGCGCAGGAAATAAACCACCAGCATCGCGGGGATAAAGAAATAGAAAAAGCGCTTCAGCGCCACACCGGAGACTTCGGCAGAGAAGATCTGACTGTAAGAGCGGAGCTTAAACAGCAGGAAGCCATTGTGGGCAAAGAAAATCCCGACGCACAGCAGCGCCACGCCCAGCAGAATGATCCATGTCAGATGCGTTTCCACGCGGTTCATCGTAAATAGCGGGCGTCGCGGGCTGTCGTGCGTGGCCGAACGCAGACGCGTTTTATAGGTCACGTAATAGATCGCATAGAAACAGACCGACACCAGCAGGGTTTGCAATAGCACATCCGGCGGGGCAACGCTGACATCAAAGCGGAACACCAGGATGCTGGTCAGCGGGAAGCCAAAGAAAAAGGTCAGCAGAAACAACAATGAGAAGAACACATTGAAGTTAAAGCGCACGCGGCGGAACTCAAAGTACGTCGCGGTGGCGATAAACAGCGTTGACAGCAGCCAGACTACCAGCAGCCCGCAAAATTGCATTAATGTCATGCATTGACCTCCGCGACAATCTGCAACGCCCGCTGCCAGCCCGCCAGATAGTTCGGCCGGAAGAAAGCAATCTGGTTCTTATCAACGCTTGCCAGCTGGCGCTGGGCTTCACGCACCACGGCAACATCCAGCGCATCGCCGGTAAACAGCACCGGAATATTCTGCTCCGTCATATCCTGCCAGAACGGGTTTTCCCGATTCAGCACACAGGGTATACCTGCCTGAATTAATAAACAGAGTGTCCCGATGCCCTGCTGGCGAGCAAACAGGAAATAGCCCAGATCGCAGCGGCGCAACAGATTCAGATAATCATTAAACGCCAGTTTCTCACTGAGAATCTGCAGGTGTGCGGTGCTAAATAGCGCAGCGCCCGCTTCACGGACCTCGTTAATGTAGTCCGTGTTATTTTCCGGATACCCCATCGGTACGATCACGTTTACCGTATCGCCAAATTGCTGATGGATAGCGCGCAGCGCCGCAATATGCTCATTACTGCGGTCGCCAGAGTTTCCGACCAGAATCGTCAGTGTCTCGGCACGCGGTGCGCTATCGGCCAGCGAATTGAGCGTCGGATCCATGCGCGTCGGAAAATAGAGCAGTTCACCGGGCACGCGCGGATGACGGCGAGCGAACCAACTGAGATCTCCCCGGGTGGCGAAAACGCGCCCGACCCGACTCTGGGCCAGGCGCCGCAGTGGATAGAATAAGCGAAACTTCAGGCTGGGCGAATTTTCATACAGATCGGCGCCCCAGATATGCCAGTTAAACTGGGCAGGACGAATCCCCCCGCTCAGCAGCGCCAGCCACAGCCCGGTATTAAACTGGCCGTGGAAGAAAAAGCGCTGTCGGCGATCGGCTTTTGCCTGCGTGATCACCGCCTGCGCCAGAGATTTTTTTCCGGGATAACAGGTGACAGACAATGCCGGGTAGGCCTCACGGACCCCTGTTGCATCACCGACGACCATAAACCGACGCGCCTGCTCGTCATGGGCGGCCAGCTCCTCGTTAAAGAACCGTAAAACGGTCTGGTTATGGTGTGGGATATCCGATCCCAGTACATGTATCAGTGCTGTCATGCCCGTTTACGCCAGAGTAAAAACACGCCACTACAAAGGGCGAAATAAACAATATACGTAGCCATATACGCCTGCGCTGCGCCAATCGCGCCATGCGCCGGGATCAGCCAGTGCGAGAATGCGGTCAACAGCGTGAACTGGCTGATTTCCGTCAGTATATAAAAACGCAGTGACGCTTTCGCAATCACCAGATAGCCATAAACATAGGCGCCGACCTTCAGCACATCACCCACCAGTTGCCAGGCAAAAAGGTCGCGCATCGCCGTAAAGCGGTCGGAAAACAGCAGCCAGATGGCGAAGTCGCGCAGTAGCCAGACGGTTAAGCTCGCCACTGCCACCGCCGGAAGGACAAATTTTAATGATTTGCCGATCTCACGGGTAATGTCCGATTTGACCGTCAATCGGGAGAGCGTAGGCAGCAGGTAGACGCTAAACGACGCGGTGATAAACTGCAGGTAGGCATCGGAAATGCTGCTGACCCCTTGCCAGATCCCTACCGCCTCCCAACCATAATGATCCGCCAGCAGGTTACGCATCATCACATAAGCCACCGGCAGCGTCACTGAGGTAATCAGCGCCATCAGGGTAAATTTGGAAAGCTGCCCTGCGAGGCCGTTATCCCAGCGCGGACGCAGCGCGCTGAGGGGGATCGTTCCGCGTCGCCATAGTACGATTGCCGCCGGGATCACCACCAGCGCCGGTACCAGCGCCAGCCCAAGCAGCGCCCCCTGGTAGCCCGCAAAGTGATAGCAGGCGTAATAGGCCACGACGCCAATCAAGCTACCGGCGATCAGCGACAGGGCATTACCCGCCGCATCGCGAAAACCTTTCAACAAGGCCAGCAGCAGGTTTGCCCAGGCGATACCCATCTGCACCAGCGCCACCAGCCGCACCAGTCCCTGATAGTGCGTATGACCAAACAGCCCCTGGCTGACAGGCGCAGCCGCCAGCAGAAAGACCAGCGCCAGTAGCATTGAGAAGCCAAGCACCATCGCTGAGGAGGTGCCGACGACCCTATTCAGCTGCTGATGATCATCATGATGCTGCGCGACCAGTTTGGTGACACCATTGAAAATACCGGCGCCCGCTAGTACGCCCAGCACGGTCACCAGCTGGCGAAAGTTACCGGCCTGACCAACCCCAGCCGGGCCAAAGGAAACCGCCAGTAATTTAACCACCAACAGTCCGGCGCCAATTTTGACCAGCGTGGACGCGGCGGTCCACAGTGAAGCTTTAGCCAGCGACATATCAGGAGAAGTAGCTCAACAGCGAATTAATCACCGTACGCTGATTGGCTGATGACAGGTTATAGAATAGCGGCAGGCGCAGCAGACGTTCGCTCTCTTGGGTAGTATGACGATCGTCACCGTGGAATTGACCAAAGTGCTCCCCCGCCGGGCAGCTATGTAGCGGAATGTAGTGGAACACCGCCAGAATTTCCGCCTCCTTTAGCCAGGCAATCAGGCTACTGCGATCGTCAATATCGCGCAGCTTAATATAAAACATATGCGCGTTGTGTCCGCAGTCGGCCGGAATAACCGGCAGATCGATGCGACCAGCCCGTACCAATGGCAGCAAGGCATCATAATAGCGCTGCCAGAGCGTTAAACGTTGCTGGTTAATCTGTTCCGCTGCTTCCAGCTGCGCCCAGAGGTATGCCGCCTGCAGGTCAGACATCAGATAGCTGGAACCGATATCACGCCAGGTGTATTTATCCACCAGCCCGCGGAAGAACTGACTACGGTTGGTCCCTTTTTCGCGAATAATTTCCGCACGCTCGATCAGCGTACGATCGTTAATCAGCGTCGCGCCACCTTCACCACCGGCGGTATAGTTTTTGGTTTCATGAAAACTGAAACAGCCAATATGCCCGATCGTGCCCAGCGCTCGGCCTTTGTAAGTCGACATGACGCCCTGCGCAGCATCTTCCACCACGAACAGATTGTACTTGCTGGCAAGGGCCATGATGGTGTCCATCTCGCAGGCCACGCCGGCATAGTGTACCGGCACAATCGCCCGGGTTTTCTCACCGATCGCCGCTTCAATTTTGGTTTCATCAATGTTCATCGTATCGCGACGAACATCGACAAAGATGATTTTCGCACCGCGTAACACAAAGGCGTTGGCGGTGGAGACGAAGGTATAGCTCGGCATAATCACTTCATCGCCCGGCTGAATATCCAGCAGCAGCGCCGCCATTTCCAGCGAAGCGGTGCAGGAAGGCGTCAACAGTGCTTTGGCAGTTCTGAACCGCTGCTCCATCCACTGCTGGCAGCGGCGGGTAAATCCGCCGTCGCCGCACAGTTTTCCGCTGTCCATCGCGGATTGCATATAATCAAGCTCGGTTCCCACCACCGGCGGTGCGTTAAATGGAATCATCATGTCACCTGTATAACCAGTACGCGGTGTTTTCCACATTTGCACCGCTGAGAATATAACGTTTAAGCGCGGCAGTGTTCCCAATCTGGGTTGCCACCCGCAGTGTAGAAAGTCCGCGACCTTCGGCCCAATGCCGTGCGGCCTGCATCAGTTCAGCACCCGCGCCGCGACCGGCCAGCAGACCGATTCGGGCATCCGTTTCGTTAAGCTGACGCAGTGAAACAAAAGCGCGAATGTCGCCATCAGCGGCACGAAAAATCAGGCACTGGTTATCGAAGGTCCCCCGCACCGCATTTTCAATCCATTGAGCGTAGAAACGGCCGCTGGCATCTGCAGCATACCAGGGAGTGCGGAAGCGACTTTGCGCAAAGGCGTGTGCCGCCAGCGCGCGCAGTCGTGGAATCTCTGCCGCCGTGGCCACTTCACAGCCCGCCTCGGCAGACCGACCGACCGGCAGTGCCAGATCGACTTCGCCTTCCACGAGCTGGAAACCCAGCCGCTGTAGCGCATCCAGCCGCATACAATCATCCGCCGCAATCTTCGCCTGCAAACGCGACCAGCCGGCCAAAACCTGAGCGGTCAGCGGCGGGGCGTCATCGCAAAAGCGCACAATCGCGCTCTGGATGCCGAAGAAACGATTTTCCCACTCCAGGGATTCAATACTGGCGTGGACGGACACGGACAAGATCCAGTAAGTATTGGCCATAGCCGGTTTTTTCCAGGCGTTTGGCTGCCCGCTTCACACCATCATCATCCAACCAACCGTTGCGCCAGCTAATTTCTTCCAGGCAAGCGATTTTGAAGCCCTGACGCTTTTCCACGGTTTGTACGAACATACTGGCCTCGATCAAGCTATCGTGCGTTCCCGTGTCCAGCCAGGCAAAACCGCGGCCGAGCAGCTCCACCGTCAGTGCACCATCGTCGAGGTACATTTGATTGATGGAGGTGATTTCCAACTCGCCGCGCTCTGAGGGCTTAACCCGTTTCGCGTACTCTGCCACTTTACCGTCGTAGAAGTAGAGGCCGGTTACCGCCCAGTTGGACTTGGGCTGCTTTGGCTTCTCTTCTAGTGAAATAGCGCGGAATTCGTCATCAAACTCCACTACGCCAAAGCGTTCCGGGTCCATCACCTGATAGCCAAACACCGTCGCCCCGCTTGTACGGGCCGCGACGCTACGCAGTTTTGGGCTAAAGCCCTGGCCGAAAAAGATATTGTCACCCAGCACCAGACATGAAGGCTCACCATTGAGAAAAGCCTCGCCGATGATAAAGGCCTCTGCCAGCCCGTCCGGGCTTGGCTGAACAGCGTAGCTTAGTTGCACGCCGAATTCTTCCCCATCGCCGAGCAAGCGCTGAAAATCACGTTGATCTTCAGGCGTGGTGATCACCAGAATCTCGCGGATACCGGCCAGCATCAGCACCGACAGCGGGTAGTAAATCATCGGCTTATCGTAGACAGGCAACAGCTGTTTTGACACTCCTCGGGTAATAGGATGCAAACGAGTGCCCGACCCCCCCGCCAGAATAATACCTTTCATTGTCCTCTCCCAGGCGTTCAGGCCTGCAGTCCCAGACGCTCGCCCTGATAGCTACCGTCCAGAACCTGATGCCACCAGGTTTCATTTGCCAGGTACCACTGAACCGTTTTGCGCATACCGCTGGTAAATGTCTCATCCGGCGTCCAGCCTAGTTCAGTTTCAATTTTCGATGCATCAATGGCATAGCGAAGATCGTGTCCTGGGCGATCGGCGACAAAGGTAATGAGGTCGCGATAGTACGCCACACCATCCGGTTTATACGGCGCCAGCTCTTCCAGCAGATCGCAAATGGTTTCCACCACCTCGATATTCTGACGCTCGTTGTGCCCGCCGATATTGTAAGTTTCGCCCGGCTTGCCGCGTGTCGCCACCTGGTACAGTGCTCTGGCGTGGTCTTCAACGTACAGCCAGTCGCGAATTTGCTGGCCATTGCCATAAACCGGCAGCGGCTTGCCCGCCAGCGCATTGAGGATGGTGAGCGGAATCAGCTTCTCAGGAAAGTGATACGGGCCGTAATTATTTGAACAGTTGGTGATCAGCGCTGGCAGGTCATAGGTACGCTGCCATGCGCGCACCAGATGGTCACTGCTGGCTTTAGAAGCGGAATAAGGACTGCTAGGCGCATAAGGCGTCGTTTCGGTAAAAAACGCACCACTATCGTGGAGATCGCCGTATACCTCGTCTGTCGAAATATGGTGGAAGCGAAAAGCCGATTTCTTCTCTTCGTCAGCCCCATTCCAGTAGGTGCGTGCGGCTTCCAGTAGTGTATAGGTCCCGATGATATTGGTTTCAATAAACGCCGCAGGGCCATCAATGGAGCGATCGACATGACTTTCAGCCGCAAGGTGCATCACAATGTCAGGCTGGTAGAGGTGAAAGATGCGATCTAGTTCGGTCCGATCACAAATATCCACTTGTTCAAAAGCGAAGCGAGCATTCCTGGGAACAGGAGACAGCGACTGTAAATTACCGGCATAGGTCAATTTATCGACAACAACAACCGTATCAGAAGTTTCGCGAATGATTTCGCGAACAACCGCTGAGCCAATAAACCCTGCCCCACCGGTGACCAGAACCGTATTCACCGCCACACTCCTTTGGTATCGACAATATAACCCTGCGTCACGCTATCGCCGCTGATGGCTTTAAACTGGCGATGGTCAACCAGCATCACCAGTACATCGGCGTTCGCCAATGCATCATCCAGCAAGGCCAGCGAGCACAGACCGTTAAGTTTCGACGGCAGTTGGTGAATATTGGGTTCCACAACCAGCGTTTCACCGCTGTGCCAGTGGGCAATGTGCATGGCGATCGACATCGCCGGGCTTTCGCGCAGATCGTCGATATTCGGCTTAAAAGCCAGGCCAAAACAGGCGATTTTCACCTCGCTGGCGCGTTTATTACTGGCGGCCAGACAATCGGCCACCCGGGCTTTGACCTGCTCGATAACCCAGTCAGGCTTATGGTCGTTAACTTCACGGGCGGTGCGAATCAGCCGCGCCTGCTGCGGGTTTTGCGCCACGATGAACCACGGGTCGACTGCGATGCAATGCCCTCCAACCCCAGGTCCCGGCTGCAGGATATTCACGCGCGGATGACGGTTCGCCAGACGAATAAGCTCCCAGACGTTAATGCCCTGCTCCGCGCAGATCAGCGACAGCTCGTTCGCGAACGCAATATTCACGTCGCGGAAGCTGTTTTCGGTCAGCTTACACATCTCGGCGGTGCGAGAGTTGGTGACCACACATTCGCCTTCGAGGAAAATGTTATACAGCTCGCTGGCGCGGGCGGAGCAAACCGGCGACATACCGCCGATGACGCGGTCGTTTTTAATCAGTTCGACCATCACTTGCCCCGGCAACACGCGCTCCGGGCAGTAGGCAATATTGACATCCGCCGCTTCGCCAGCCTGCTGTGGGAAGCTAAGGTCCGGGCGCATTTCAGCGAGCCAGGCGGCCATTTGCTCCGTCGAACCAACCGGAGAAGTGGACTCCAGAATCACCAGCGCCCCCTTCTTCAGCACTGGCGCAATCGATTTTGCCGCCGACTCGACGAAGACCATGTCCGGCTCATGCAGATCTTTGAACGGGGTGGGTACGGCAATCAGGTACGCATCCGCCGCGACTGGCTCGGTCGTCGCACGTAAATATCCCTGCTCAACCGCCGTTTTGACCACGCTCGCCAAATCCGGCTCTACGATATGAATCTCGCCACGGTTAATGGTCGCCACGGCCTGTTGATTGATATCAACGCCGACCACCCGCTTTTGCCGGGAGGCGAACGCGGCAGCGGTTGGCAGGCCAATATATCCAAGGCCAATCACTGAAATGGTAGAAAAACTCATAGCGTTACCTGATTATTTTTAAGTGCGGACAAAAT
>NZ_JBCNNS010000179.1:0-6586 GCF_039594335.1 Raoultella sp. | reverse complement strand
GATTCTATCTCGGCAGCATTGGCGGCCCGGCGGCGGTGCTGGCGCAGCAGAGTATTAAGAGCCTGGAGTGCGTGGCGTATCCGGAACTGGGGATGGAGGCTATCTGGAAAATCGAAGTGGAAGATTTCCCGGCCTTCATTCTGGTGGACGACAAAGGCAACGACTTCTTCCAGCAGATTCAGACCTCTCAGTGCACACGCTGTGTGAAATAAGCAAAGCCGCCCTCCGGGGCGGTTTTTTGTCTCGTTTAGCGGCACGAACGAACAATATAACCTTAATAATTTGACCAATACTTAACCCTTTATAGCAAGTGAGCTTTGTCGTAATTACGTACTTTGTATTCAAGGAGAAAGTAATGACAACGCATCGCAGTGAAAAAGACTCTATGGGCGCTATCGAAGTGCCTGCCGATAAGCTATGGGGCGCGCAGACCCAGCGTTCACTGGAACATTTCCGCATCTCGACGGAAAAAATGCCGGGTGAACTGATTTATGCGCTGGCGCTGACCAAACGGGCAGCGGCAAAGGTGAATCAGGATCTGGGATTGCTGGCCGCCGAAAAGGCTGAGGCGATTATTCAAGCCGCCGATGAAGTGCTGGCCGGCAACCATCCCGATGAATTTCCGCTGGCTATCTGGCAGACCGGTTCCGGTACGCAAAGCAACATGAACATGAACGAGGTGTTGGCCAACCGCGCCAGTGAACTGCTGGGCGGCGTGCGTGGTATGGAACGCAAAGTTCATCCTAACGATGACGTTAACAAGAGCCAGAGTTCCAACGATGTTTTCCCGACCGCGATGCATGTCGCGGCGATTATCGCGCTGCGCGAAGCACTCATTCCCCGGCTCACGGTGCTTAAACAGACGCTGAGCGACAAAGCTGCTGCCTTCAACGACATCGTTAAAATTGGTCGTACGCATCTGCAGGATGCGACGCCGCTAACGCTGGGGCAGGAGTTTTCCGGCTGGGTGGCGATGCTGGAACATAATCTGCGTCACCTTGAACTGAGCCTGCCGCATTTGAGCGAACTGGCGTTAGGCGGTACGGCAGTAGGAACCGGTCTGAACACCCACCCTGAATATGCCGTGCGAGTGGCGGCGGAACTGGCGACACTCAGCGGGCAGCCGTTCGTCACTGCGCCGAACAAGTTTGAGGCCCTGGCGACCTGCGATGCGCTGGTTCATGCCCACGGGGCGCTGAAGGGGCTGGCGGCCTCGTTGATGAAGATTGCCAACGATGTTCGCTGGCTGGCTTCCGGCCCGCGTTGTGGGATTGGTGAAATCGCCATTCCGGAAAATGAACCCGGCTCGTCAATTATGCCCGGTAAGGTTAACCCGACGCAGTGCGAAGCGCTGACGATGCTGTGCTGTCAGGTCATGGGGAATGATGTGGCGGTCAATATCGGCGGAGCGTCGGGTAACTTCGAACTAAACGTTTACCGTCCAATGGTGATTCATAACTTCCTGCAATCGGTGCGCCTGTTGGCGGATGGGATGGCGAGTTTTAATGAGCACTGCGCGACCGGTATTGAACCAAACCGCGAACGGATCGCCCAGTTGCTTAATGAGTCTCTGATGCTGGTCACGGCGTTGAATACCCATATTGGCTACGACAAAGCGGCGGAAATAGCTAAAAAGGCACATAAAGAGGGGTTGACGCTCAAAGCCTCCGCGTTAGCGCTTGGCTATCTGACGGAGGCCGAATTTGACAGCTGGGTGCGTCCGGAAGAGATGGTAGGCAGCATGGCTACTCGTTAGCCAGCCACAGATGCAGTCGCGGGATAAGTAGCCTGAGCGACTGCGCCTGCGGCTTATAGCGATACTGCACATTATCCGCATCGTAGTTCAGTAACTCGCCGATATCCGGTACGCTAACCCCCTGAGTGCCGGATATCAAAGTAATAAGCGGGCCAGGGCAGGCGTATTGCACCTGTTTCTGCTCACCGGCGTACCAGACTCGCGCAATAGGCTGGACCTTCACCGGCCGCTTGATCTTAAGCTTTGCCCGCTGCGGCAGAGCGGCGATATCCTGATATTCTCGCTCCAGTTTGCTTTGCCACTGCTCGCGTGTCCACGGCGGTACCGCGCGCGGCGATTGCAGGCTGTTTTCCAGTTGCCGCAGCACCTCATCACGAGTGAGATTTTTAATCACATGCTTATTAGCCCAGCCGAAGCGGAGGGTGCTTGGGTCGCAAAGCACCGTTAAGGTCCGGTAGGCGCTGAGGGTGATAAGACCCGGCAGATGACGATGGACCCATTCAAAACGCGCCGCGGCGGGCAGGCCGGAATCGACGGTGACCATTTTTTCGAAAGCGGCTTTCAGCGCGTTAATGTGGGAAATGCTCTGCAGCAACGCTGCGCGTTCCTCACTATCGGTTTGTAGACAGATAGCGCCGGGGAGGCGGACCGCAGCCTTGCTGCTGCGGTTTTCCGATTGCTGCTGAATGAACAGATGGCTGTAGTGCCTCAGCGCCAACTCTAGCGCCGGTTGACCGATGTGCTGAACCACCTGAATCGTCTCCAGCGGGTCGTGTTCCGCCTCCTTACTGACAGCCGGCAGTTCAAACACCCGTGCGGCCAGCAGCCGGCACGCGCGCAGGCGCTGCTGGAGTATCTGTAGCTCGCGTTCCAGCCGGCGAAAGGTGTCATTCAGACGTTCAACGAGGTCATAGCTGGTCATAACATCCACCTTAGTTACAACATACTGTGTGATTTTAAACTATACGCAGGCCGAAGCACCTGCGCAAGAGGGGTCAGGCAGCGCTCAAATTGGGCAACTGATGATAGATTGGCCAGCTAAAACAAAAACGAGCGCCGCCCAGAGAACTGGCGCCGCAGCTCACCTCGCCGGACATGGCCTGGGCGATACTGTGAACAATCGCCAGTCCAAGCCCGCAGCCGCCGGTGGCCCGGTCGCGACTAGGATCGAGACGGACAAAGGGCTCAAACACTCGTTCGCGCTCCTCCGGGTCGATGCCCGGACCGTCATCTTCAACCTGCAAGGTTGCTCGCGAACCCTGTAGCGTCAGGCGGACCTGAATACGCTGGTTGCTGTAGCGCAAAGCGTTGTTGACGAGATTATCCAGCACGCGCTCCATCAGACGCATATCAAGCGCGCCGTAATCCCCGGCGATCACCTCATGTAATGTCACATCGCGTTGAGGATTAACCATCTGAATCTCTTCAACGTGATCCTCTATCCAGGCGGGGAAATCAGGCGTTGTCAGATTTAGTTCATTCTGTGGACGGTCAAGACGAGCATAGGTCAACAACTCCTCGATTAAGGCTTCCAGTTGACCAATATCGCGGTTCAGCGCCTGGGATTCCGCTTCAGTCAGGTTTTCACTCATCTCCAGACGATAGCGCAGGCGCACCAGCGGAGTACGCAGTTCGTGGGCTATGCCGTCGATCAGCAGCTTCTTGCTGGCGATCAGCGCGTTGATATTGTCGGCCATCTGGTTAAAGGCCACGCCCAGACGTTCGAAACTGGACATACTGTCGAAATGAATACGTTCGGTAAAATGCCCCTCGCCAAAACGCTGTGCTGCGGTCTCAAGGCGCAACATATCTTGCCAATGGGGGCGCATCCAGATAAACACAGGAAAGGCCAGCGAAATGGCGATGAAAGCCATCAGGGCAACATCCAGCAAACGCATCTCGTGGAGGAAATAGAGATAGGGGACAGGGCCTACCGACAGAACGTAGTGGCTGCGCGGGATGCGTTGAATGAAGGTGTACTCATCATCGAGGGCGACAATATCCCCGGCGCGTAGATGCTGCATCGAGTTTTCCGAGAGCTTAAATTTACTCAGCGGCTCAATATGCAGATCGAATGACAGATTAAGATCCAGCTCTTTTAGCGTTTTGCTCCAGTCGCGGGGAGGGATTTCCCGCAGCTCGCTGCGCATCAGATACAACGAGCTTTTCATCAGATCGTCCAGCGACTGCCGGCCTGCACGTTCAGCGGTGAATTTATACACCAGCCCCACCAGCATGGTCATCACCAGGAAGCAGACGAACAGCAGAAGGTAAAATTGCACAAACAGCTTTTTCATTAAATCTCACCTAAAATCAAAAAGTTAACTTCATGTCTTTTACCTTCAGGGGCACGATGGGGGCATTTGTATCTCCGCCAAAGCGCTGATTCAGGAACGAACCCGAGCGTATCCGGGGATTTATCCCGGCAGAATATACATGAAAAATCATTTCTCCCTGGATAAATACCCCATTTGATTCGCTATGAAAGCAGGGTTCGCATCGGCTGACAACACCCGGCATGCGTAAGTATGACGCAGTTGATAGAGATGGCGGCGCATAGCCGCTTTACGTACAGCAACTGCCTGCTGCGATTTTATAACCGATACTGAATTCAGAACCGACTCACAGATAAGCGAGTTGCAGATAATGGCTATGGCAATTTAGGTACATTTTGCTGACCGGTTTTCTGCTGGCTAACATCTTATAATGGCAGGTTAGTTTTGACTCTAAAGGTGACAGAAGACGTTATGAACATACCGGGTTTGATGAAACAGGGAGAGAAAGGTTATTTTTGCCCCACTGTTTGGCTTTCGCCAGGTAATGAGAATGCAGTTCAGTCTCTACATTTCTGCTTAAGGAACCATGAGCAGACAGGCGTTACACTGCATGATTGATCTTATTGTTAACATTAATGGGGCGATGATGCTCAATTTCGGCATTCGGTATGGATACGGATTGATGAGCACAAATTCGAATCGTGGTGATTGAGGGGAATACCGTCCGCATCAGAAACGATAGCTGCAACACTTGAATCGTCATCGCAGTTCTGATGCATGCGAAATAATTTTAGTTTCCATTTGACTCTTCACCACTTCGACAGTGGTCTCTGCAGTATGAAATATATGCTCATCAACGGGTAATATGCATGTCCGCTTGTGGCTGTAAGTTCAACCGTTATGTGACGAGCATCGGTTCCGCCTGCAACCAGCGCTCAAAATCTTGCAGGGCGGCTTCATTTATTCCTGTTTCCACTGGTTTTACCAAACAAAATGTTTTGCTCAGTGGTTCTGAGTCCGGCCAGGGCGCAACAAGCGAACCTTCATTTAGCTCTTTTTCGACGTATATGCGCGGTACTATGGCTACACCTTGTCTCGCTAATACGGCAGCTATAGCCATTTCATGAAGGTCATAGCGGACGCCTTGTGCCGGATTATCCAGGACTATCCCACTTTGCCTGGCATAATGTCGCCAGGCTTCTGGATTCTGCCGCCGGTGAATGCGGGGCAGTGTATTCAACTGTTCAAAGATATTCTTATCGGTTAACAGGTCGGGATGACAAACCGGCACCAGTTTTTCCTCAAAAAGAACCTGCGTGCGCATACCAGCCCATGCGGGATGCTCAAAATGAATCGCCGCGTCAAATCCACTCCCCGTGATAATGAAGGGATCGGTTCTGGCCGCAATATTCAACGTGATGTCCGGGTATAAAGACTGGAAACGGCTGAGTCGGGGAATAAGCCAGCGACTGCAAAACGTCGGCAGGACAGCAATTTCCAGACTTCTGCTGCTTTCAGACATTCCCATAACGTACTGCGTATCCCGTTCTAACCGTTCGAGCATTTCCCGTACGTGATGGGCATAGTGTAAACCAACAGGATTAAGCTTTACGCGGGTACCTGTACGGTCAAACAGTCTGCAATCGAGCAGAGCCTCCAGGCGGGCAATCTGTCTACTGATGGCGCCTTCCGTCAGCGACAACTCTTCGGCAGCACGAGCGAAATTACCGTGCCTGGCTGCGGCCTCAAACGCTTGAAGTGAAGCACTGCTGGGAATTTTTCTGCGCATTAATATTGCCTTATTCAGCGAGGTGACGATCTATTAGTGACATAAACTCACTGATTCTTGAATTAATATCGATTTATTGCCCAAATAACAGCATATAGCATGAGTAAAAGTCACTAAGCAAGGCTATATAGGTCCTGCTTTTTATTCATGCAGAGGTGAGTCAATGTTCTACACCGTTGAGTGCAATTATACCGACCCCGAAAGTGAGCAAGAGTGGAATGCGTTTTATAGTCTGAAAAAGCTGCCCGCGCTGATCTCGGTCACCGGATTTCGCTCTTCCCAGCGTTTTAAGGCCCTTAAGCCGGGTTGTCCCAGGTATCTGGCCATACATACGCTGAAGTATGCAGAGGTGATTACCAGTGAGGAGTACAGGTTAAAAGGGGGCGGTAATTTTTCACGCTGGCAGAATCACATCACCGATTGGCACCGTAACTTGTATGAGGGGGACGGTACGGCACCTGCGGTAGCCAGTAATGAAATCCTGCTGCTCAGCACCCAGCCATTGAGCTTAATTGAAGCGTTGGGATGCCGGGCACTGACGATGCAGGCGTCAGGGTTAGAAAGAATGCCCGCCCGGCGCATTGCATATGTGATGACGCGCGAAATTGCAGTGCAGTTAGCAGACATGCCCGGCGCATACCTCTATGAGCCGCTGACACCGCAGTTGACGAATCCTGCTGAAGCCTGAAGGGAGGAGCATTCATAAAAATATGCCAAATCTGACGTTGTATATTTCTCAAGAACATATTGACAGGTTTACTGATC
>NZ_JBCNNS010000178.1:0-6894 GCF_039594335.1 Raoultella sp. | reverse complement strand
GCTCTGCACAAACGTCCGGGGGAGATCTCCGGCGGGATGAAGCAGCGGGTCGGGATTGCCAGAGCGCTGGCGATGAAGCCGAAAGTGCTGCTGTTGGATGAACCGTTCGGCGCACTCGATGCCTTGACCCGCGCCCATCTGCAGGACGCGGTGATGCAGATTCAGCAGGCGCTGAACACCACCATTGTAATGATTACCCATGATGTTGATGAGGCGGTGCTGCTCTCTGACCGCGTGATGATGATGACCAACGGCCCGGCGGCAACAGTGGGAGAGATTCTCGCTATCGACCTGCCTCGGCCACGCAATCGTGTCCAACTGGCGGAAGACAGCCATTATCACCACCTGCGTCAGCAGATTCTCCATTTCCTCTACGAAAAACAGCCGAAGGCGGCGTAAGGGGCGGCGATGAAGCGGCGACTGGTGATTATCGGCAATGGTATGGCGGCCACCCGGCTGGCGGAGACGCTGGTGGCGCGGGGGGGCGATAAATTTCAGATAGTGATTATCGGTGATGAACCCTGGCAGGCCTATAACCGTATCCAGCTGTCACCGGTACTGAGCGGGGAAAAAACGCTGGCGCAAACGCAACTACTGCCTGAGGAGTGGTATCACCAGCATAGCGTGACAGTACGCAGCGACGAATCGGTGCTGGCGGTTGATATGCCGATGCGAACGTTGCGTACCACGCGAGGTGAGCTGGCCTGGGATGAGCTGATCTTTGCCACCGGTTCACAGGCGTTCATCCCGCCGCTGCCCGGTGTGGCGCTGCCGCACGTGTATACGTTTCGCACTTTTGCCGATGTGGCCGCTATCCTGGCAACCGGCGGCCCGGCGGTAGTGATCGGCGGCGGGGTGCTCGGTGTCGAGGCTGCGGCCGCGTTACGATGCCATGGTGACAACGTCACTTTGCTTCATCGCGGCGACCGACTGATGGAACAGCAAACCGATGCCTTTGCCGGCCAGCAGTTACAGCAACAGCTGGAGGAGCGAGGTATTCAGTGCGTCACGGACTGCGCGATTGCCGAGATTCGCGAGCATGACGTTGTGCTGGAGGATGGCCGCACTTTTGCCGCCAGTCGCGTGGTGCTGGCGACCGGTGTGCGCCCCAACATTGAGCTGGCGCAGCGGAGCGGACTGGCGTGTCGGCGCGGCATTATCGTTGACCGTCAGCTGGCTACCGCGTTGCCGGGAGTGAGCGCCATTGGCGAATGCTGCGAAATTGATGGCCAGACCTGGGGGCTGGTGGCGCCTTGTCTGCGCCAGGCGGAGGTACTGGCCGGGCGGCTATGCGGCGCGCCGGAGGCGGATTTTCACTGGCAGGACAGCGGTACTCGCCTGAAAGTCACCGGGATCGCGCTGTTCAGTGCCGGCGAACTGCAGGCCGGCGACCACGATGAGCTCTGGACCAGCTGGGACCCGTTGGCCCGCCACTACCGCCGCCTGCTGGTCCACGACGGCAAACTACACGGCGTCTTACTGTTGGGCGACTGCGCAAATGCCGCACCGCTCACCGCGCTGCTGGGCACCAGCGCGCGAACAGACTGGCTTTTTGATCCTTCTTCAACGCAGCCGCGCGCTGTAGGTGAACTTTCTATGACAAAACCTGTTTTAGTGCTGGTCGGACACGGCATGGTCGGCCACCATTTTCTTGAACAATGCGTCAGCCGTAACCTGCATCAACAGTTTCGGATCGTGGTGTTTGGCGAAGAGCGTTATGCTGCCTACGACCGGGTGCATTTATCAGAATATTTTGCCGGTCGTAGCGCGGAATCTCTGTCGCTGGTGGAAGGTGATTTCTTCGACCAGCACGGCATCGAATTGCGGCTGTCTGAGACGATTACGGCCATTGACCGCGAAGCGCGGGTGGTACGTGATGCCAGCGGCCATGAAACCCACTGGGATAAACTGGTGCTGGCGACCGGCTCATATCCCTTCGTCCCGCCGGTGCCGGGCCACGATCAGGATGGCTGTTTTGTGTACCGCACCCTCGACGACCTCGACCGTATCGCCGCCTGCGCCAGTGGCGCAAAACGCGGGGTGGTGATTGGCGGCGGTCTGCTGGGGCTGGAGGCCGCCAATGCCCTCAGGCAACTGGGGCTGGAAACCCACGTGGTGGAGTTTGCGCCGAATCTGATGGCGGTCCAACTGGATAGCCCGGGCGCTGCGATGCTGCGGGAGAAAATCACTGAACTTGGCGTCGGTGTGCACACCAGCAAATCGACGCAGGCGATCGTACGCGATGCAGACGGTCTGGTGCTGAACTTTGCCGATGGCGGATCGCTCGCCACCGATATGGTGGTATTTTCCGCCGGTATTCGCCCGCAGGATACACTGGCGCGTGGCAGCGGACTGATGGTGGGCGAACGTGGCGGAATCGTTATCGATAATCAGTGTCGCACCTCCGATCCGCAGGTGCTGGCGATTGGCGAATGCGCCCTGTGGGAGAACAAAATCTATGGCCTGGTGGCGCCGGGCTATCAGATGGCGAGAACGGCGGCGGCAATGCTGGCCGGGGAAGAGGCGAGTTTCAGCGGTGCCGATATGAGTACCAAACTGAAACTGCTGGGGATCGATGTCGCCTCTTTCGGCGACGCCCAGGGGCGTACCCCCGGTAGCCAGAGCTACCAGTGGACGGACGGTCCGGGGCAAATCTACAAGAAAATTGTCGTCTGCCAGCAGAGCAAAACGCTACTGGGCGGCGTGTTGGTGGGCGATGCCAGCGATTACGCCACGCTGCTGCAAATGATGTTGAACGCGATGGCGCTGCCCGCGCGCCCGGAAAGCCTGATTCTGCCGGCGCTGGAGGGGAGCACGCCAAAAGCGCTGGGGGTGGCGGCGTTACCGGACAGCGCGCAGATCTGCTCGTGCCACAACGTCAGTAAAGGGGATATCTGTCAGGCGGTTAATAGCGGTGCGGGTGACATCGCCGCGATAAAAAGCTGCACGAAAGCTGCCACCGGCTGCGGCGGATGCAGCGCGCTGGTCAAGCAGGTGATGGAGTACCAGCTTTCGGCGCAGGGCGTTGAAGTGAAAAAAGATATCTGCGAACACTTCCCGTGGTCGCGTCAGGAGATCTATCACCTCGTGCGCGTGAACCATATCCGCACCTTTGATCAACTGATTAGTCGTTACGGTCAGGGACACGGCTGTGAAATCTGTAAGCCGCTGGTGGCTTCGGTTCTGGCCTCCTGCTGGAACGAATACTTACTGAAACCGGCGCATTTGCCGCTACAGGATACCAATGACCGCTACTTCGCCAATATTCAGAAAGATGGCACCTATTCCGTGGTCCCGCGTATGGCGGCAGGAGAAGTGACGCCGGACGGGCTGATTGCCATCGGGCAGATTGCCAAACGTTACCAGCTGTACAGCAAAATTACCGGTGGCCAACGTATCGATCTGTTTGGCGCCCGTCTCGAAGAACTGCCAGCCATCTGGCGTGAGCTGGCGGAGGCTGGTTTTGAAACCGGTCACGCCTACGGAAAGTCGCTGCGAACGGTGAAGTCCTGTGTCGGTTCGACCTGGTGTCGCTATGGCGTGCAGGACTCGACGGCGCTGGCGGTTACGCTTGAGCATCGTTACAAGGGGCTGCGTGCGCCGCACAAGATTAAAATGGCGGTCTCTGGCTGTACCCGCGAATGCGCCGAGGCGCAGGGGAAAGATATCGGGGTGATTGCCACGGAAAAAGGCTGGAATCTCTATGTCTGCGGTAACGGCGGTATGAAGCCGCGACATGGCGATCTGTTTGCCAGCGACATCGACGACGCGACGCTGATCCGTACGGTTGACCGGCTGCTGATGTTCTATATCCGCACTGCCGACCGGCTACAGCGAACCAGTACCTGGATGGATAACCTGGAAGGCGGAATCGACTACTTGCGTGAGGTGATCCTTGAAGACAGCCTGGGCATTGGCGAAGAGCTGGAGCAGGAGATGGCGCAGGTGGTGGCGAGCTACCAGTGTGAATGGCAGACCACGCTGAACGATCCGCAGCGGCTGGCGTTGTTCCGTTCTTATGTTAACAGCGATAAGCCGGATGACGCCGTACAGCGGCAAATGTTACGTGGCCAGCCGCAGCCGGTTGTTGCGCCGGTACGCCGCGAAGGCGAGGTGTCGGCTCGCCCATGGCAGGCCATTTGTGATCTGGAGGCGATTCCCGCGCAGGCCGGGATCGGTGCGCGGTTGGGCGAGCGTCAGATTGCGCTGTTCCGTTTTGGTGAGCAGGTTTATGCCCTCGACAATCTGGAGCCCGGTAGCGATGCCAACGTGCTGTCGCGCGGCATACTGGGCGATGCTGGCGGGGAGCCGATTGTCATTTCACCGCTGTATAAACACCGCATTCGGCTGCGCGATGGTCGCCCCAGCGATGGCGGTGAACCGATGGTCCGCGCCTGGCCGGTGAAGGTCGAAAACGGTACAGTGTGGGTAGGGAATCATCTTCTGCTGGCGCGTGCGGAGGCTTCATGATGGATGAAATCCGAACCACCTGTCCCTACTGCGGTGTCGGCTGCGGCGTGCTGGCGCGGAGGGAGGAAAATGGTCTGGTCAGCGTGCGCGGCGATGAGCGCCATCCGGCAAACCAAGGCCGCCTGTGCGTAAAGGGCGCGGCGCTTGGAGAAACCACCGGTCTGGAAGGGCGCTTGCTGAGGCCGGAGTTGGAAGGGGAAGTGGTCAGCTGGTCACAGGCGCTGACGGCTGCCGGTAGTCGGCTGCGGCAAATCATTGAGCAACACGGGCCACAGGCGGTGGCGTTTTACGCCTCCGGACAGCTGCTGACCGAGGATTACTACGTGGCGAATAAGCTGATGAAGGGATTTATCGGCGCTGCCAATATCGATACCAACTCCCGGCTCTGTATGTCCTCGGCGGTGACCGGATACAAGCGCGCCTTTGGCGCCGACGTAGTACCGTGCAGTTACGAGGATGTGGAAAACAGCGATCTGGTGGTATTGGTGGGCTCAAACGCCGCCTGGGCGCATCCGGTGCTGTATCAGCGGCTGGTTCAGGCGAAACGGGATAATCCGCAGATGAAAGTGGTGGTGATTGATCCGCGACGAACCGCGACCTGCGATATCGCCGATAGCCACCTGGCCGTTGCTCCCGGCAGCGATGGTGGGCTGTTTGTCGGTTTACTGAGAGCGATTGCTGAGGCTGGCGCGCTAACGGGCGATTTTCGCGACCAGTCGCAGGCGCTGGACGCCGCCGCAGCCTGGGATACGGCGCAGGTTGCCGGATTCTGCGGGCTGGAGGTGGAGCAGGTCGCCAGGTTCTATCGCGACTTCATTGCCGCGCCGCGGGCGATAACGCTCTACACCATGGGAATCAATCAGTCGGCCAGCGGTAGCGATAAGTGTAATGCCATTATTAACGTTCACCTGGCCTGCGGGAAATACGGGCGTTTGGGTTGCGGGCCGTTTTCGCTGACCGGGCAGCCTAATGCGATGGGCGGCCGCGAGGTGGGTGGCATGGCAACGATGCTGGCCGCGCATATGAATTTTGAGCCGCAGGACCTGCATCGGCTGTCGCGTTTTTGGGGCAGCGAACGCCTGGCGCAGACGCCGGGGTTGACGGCGGTGGAGCTGTTTGCCGCCATTGGCCGCGGTGAGGTGAAAGCGGTGTGGATTATGGGCACTAACCCGGTAGTGTCGTTACCGGACAGCCTGGCCGTCAGCCAGGCGCTGGCCGGGTGCCCGCTGGTGATCGTCTCCGATGTGAGCGCCCGGACGGATACGGCAGCGTTTGCCCATATCCGTTTCCCGGCGCTGGCGTGGGGAGAAAAAAATGGCACCGTCACTAACTCGGAGCGGCGTATTTCCCGCCAGCGCAGTTTTCTGCCGCCGCCGGGAGAAGCTAAAGCCGACTGGTGGATCATCGCTCGCGTGGCTGAACAGCTCGGCTTTGGCGCGGCATTTGCCTGGCGCCATCCGCACGAGGTTTTCAGCGAGCATGCCGCGCTTTCGGCATTTGAAAATAACGGCCAGCGGGCGTTCGATATCGGTGGGCTGGCGGATCTCAGTCGTGAGGAGTGGGACAACCTGGCACCGGTTCGCTGGCCGGTCAGCCGCAGCGGCGGCGCTCTTGATTTACAGCAAGGCTGGCATGGCGATGGTAAACTGCGCATGGTGCCGGTGACGCCTCAGGCCACGCGCGCCGTGACCGACGCCTTTTATCCTCTGATCCTCAATAGCGGCCGCATTCGCGATCAGTGGCATACCATGACCCGTACCGGTAGCGTGCTGCGTCTGATGCAGCATATTGCCGAACCGATCGTCGAGGTCGCGCCAGAGGATGCCCGACGACTGCAGTTGCGCGAGGGCGCACTGGCGCGAATCTGGTCGCGCAACGGTGTGATGGTGGCCAAAACGGTGGTCAACCGCGGGCAGCGCCCCGGCTCGCTGTTTGTGCCGATGCACTGGAATAATCAGTTTGCCCGCCGGGGAAGGGTCAACGACCTGCTGTCGGCGGTGACGGATCCCTGGTCCGGACAGCCGGAGAGCAAACAGGCGGCGGTGGCGATTGCCCTCTGGCGTCCCGCCTGGCACGGGGAACTGTTTTGTCGCCAGCCGGTTCCGCTGCCGGCTGCCGTCCACTGGCGTCGGCGGGCGGCGCTGGCGGTAAACCATCTCTCTTTAGCCGGAGAATACCCTCCGCAGGAATGGCTAACCGAATGGTGTCATCAGCAGGGGTGGCAGATGCAAACGGCGCGGGCCGGGACGGTATGGAGTCTGCTGGCCTGGCATGAGAGCAAGCTGATGTTGGGCTGGTGGTGCGATATCTGCGAGCCGGGAATCGATGCCGGGTGGATCGCCGATGCGTTTCACTCTCCCCCGGAAACGCCCGCGCACCGTCACGCCCTGCTCGGTGGGAAAAAAAGCGGCGAGACGGCCCCCG
>NZ_JBCNNS010000177.1:0-6976 GCF_039594335.1 Raoultella sp. | reverse complement strand
CATCAATAATGATGCTCTGGCCACCCATTTCGCTGGCGTCAAAGGAGATGTCTTCAATCAGACGCTCCAGTACGGTGTGCAGGCGACGTGCGCCGATGTTTTCGGTGGTTTCGTTAACCTGCCATGCCGCCTGCGCAATACGCTTGATGCCATCTTCCGCAAACTCGATGTTGACGCCTTCGGTTGCCATCAACGCTTTATACTGAACGGTGATGGAAGCGTTCGGCTCGGTCAGGATGCGCTCGAAATCTTCCGTCGTCAGCGCTTTCAGCTCGACGCGAATTGGCAGACGACCCTGCAGTTCCGGGATCAGGTCAGACGGGCTGGCCACCTGGAATGCGCCAGAGGCGATAAACAGAATGTGGTCGGTTTTCACCATGCCATGCTTGGTCGACACCGTGCAGCCTTCGACCAGCGGCAGCAGATCGCGCTGCACGCCTTCGCGAGAGACATCCGGACCGGAGCTGTTGCCGCCGCGCTTACAGATTTTGTCGATCTCGTCGATAAACACGATACCGTGCTGTTCTACGGCATCGATGGCATCCTGTTTGAGCTCTTCCGGGTTGACCAGCTTCGCCGCTTCTTCTTCAATCAGCAGCTTCATTGCGTCTTTGATTTTCAACTTGCGCGGTTTTTGCTTCTGGCCGCCCAGGTTCTGGAACATCGACTGCAGCTGGCTGGTCATCTCTTCCATGCCTGGAGGGGACATGATTTCCACGCCCATCGGTGCAGCGGCGAGATCGATCTCGATTTCTTTGTCGTCGAGCTGGCCTTCACGCAGCTTTTTGCGGAATGCCTGACGTGCAGCAGACGGTTCCTGAGACTGTTCAGCCTGTCCCCAGTTGTTTTTTGCCGGCGGGATCAGCACATCAAGAATGCGCTCTTCCGCCAGTTCTTCCGCACGGTAGCGGTTTTTATCGATGGACTGCATGCGGATCATTTTGATCGCCGCATCGGTCAGGTCGCGGATAATTGAATCCACTTCTTTCCCGACATAGCCCACTTCGGTGAATTTTGTGGCTTCTACTTTGATGAACGGCGCGTTGGCCAGTTTCGCCAGACGACGGGCAATTTCCGTTTTACCCACACCGGTTGGACCGATCATCAGAATGTTTTTCGGCGTGACTTCGTGGCGCAGCTCCTCGTTCAGCTGCATGCGGCGCCAGCGGTTACGCAGCGCGATAGCGACAGAACGCTTTGCCGCGTCCTGACCGATAATATGTTTGTCGAGTTCGCTGACAATTTCGCGTGGGGTCATTTCAGACATGGGAGATCCTTACGCTTTAGAGGCTAATTCTTCGATGGTGTGGAAATGGTTGGTATAAATGCAGATATCACCTGCAATGTTCAACGCCTTCTCTGCGATATCGCGTGCGCTCATCTCGGTATTTTCCAGCAGAGCGCGGGCAGCGGCCTGAGCGTAGGGACCACCGGAACCGATAGCAATCAGGTCGTTTTCTGGCTGCACCACGTCACCGTTACCGGTGATGATTAGCGAAGCGTTTTCATCCGCCACGGCCAGCAGAGCTTCCAGTTTGCGCAGCATACGATCGGTACGCCAGTCTTTCGCCAGTTCGACAGCAGCTTTGACCAGGTGGCCCTGATGCATTTCCAGTTTACGTTCAAACAGTTCAAACAGCGTGAAGGCGTCGGCAGTGCCGCCAGCGAAGCCGGCGATCACTTTGTCGTTGTAGAGACGACGCACTTTTTTCACGTTACCTTTCATGACGGTATTGCCAAGCGTGGCCTGGCCATCACCGGCAATAACCACATGGCCGTTACGGCGAACACTAACTATTGTTGTCACGAGCAGACCCCTTGGTTACAAAAACGGAATAGGGGCCCCGCGGTTCACGCGGGGCAGAATGCAATTATAGATGGGGGGGATTTTTAGGGTTTCAACCCCTGGCGGCGAGACGAATGCAGTTTGCGTGTCCGGCCATCTTCAGGCGAGTAATCATATCGTTGGCGCTCTCCTTGCCTTTCAGCGGCCCAATCACCACACGATTCCAGCCATTGTTGGTGGTAATGTGTGAGGAGAAGCCTTCAAACGCCAGCTGCGCCCGAACGGTTTCCGCCTGCTCTGCGCCTTTAAAGGAGCCACACTGAATCATCCAGCTACGATCGTCTTTCTTTTCCGCCGCCGCTTTCGGCGCTTCTTCAACGCGAGTGACTGGCGCAGCCGCCTGGGTCTTAGGCTGCGCGGTGGTATGCGCAGGCGTCTGCAGCAGATCCTGGTACGGCTGAGTCGAGGCGGTTTGTTTCGGCTGCTGTACCGGCTTTGGCTGCTGGTACGGCTGCTCAGCAACGCGCTGCTGTGCGCGCGGCTGTTGTTGTACTGGCGCCTGCTGCTGGGTTTGCGCCCATTGTTGTTGAGCCTGCTGTTGTTGTACCTGCTGCTGCGCCAGACGCTGACGCTGTAGCGTTTGCTGGCGCTGAGCCGGGGTTTGTTCGTTCCATGGTACCTCGGTCAGCTGGGTCGGCTGCTGGCGCATATCCGCCTGCATCTGTGCCAGCAGCTGACGCTGTTCATTGGTTAACTGCTCGGGTTTCATCACTTCCCCGCCAGCCGTCGGTTCAGTCGGCGCACGTACGCCTGGCTGCCGACTTTCGAGCTCTTTAATATAGCGCCAGCGCTCTTCCGGTTTCGGCGGAAGGCCATTACCTGCCACCTGACGGTTTTGCAGCGCTTCCGCTTCTTCTTTTTTATGGTGCGTGATGAAATACAGCCCACCGATAAAGGCCACCAGCACTGCCGCCGCGATTGCAACCATAGTTGGTGAAACCGGAAGGCCGCTCTGTTTATTCCTTGAGCTTCGGGTATTACCCTTTTTGCGCCGCGAAGAAGCCGGTTGGCTGCGGCGTACATAATCTCGTTGTGCCACTATCGTTTCGCTGTTTTATTCGTTCGTCGGTCCGCCATGTTACTTAAGCGGCGGGCCTTTGACCAGAAGAGCAGGCCCGAAAGCCTGATGGTTATGCTCTGATTTTGCGTGTACTGCCGCGAACGATCAGTTCGCAGTCCAGCAATCGTGAACCGCTGTTCACATTGTGACCATGTAACTGATCCAGTAACAGGAGCATTGCTTCGCGGCCAATATCAAAGCGCGGTTGCGCAACGGTCGTCAATGGCGGATCGCAAAATTCGGACAAAGAGATATTATCGAAACCGACAATAGACAGGTCGTCAGGTATCTTCAGGCCCCGTCGTTTGGCCAGCGACAGCGCCCCCAGCGCCATGATATCGCTATGGCAGAAGACCGCGGTTGGTGGCACCGGTAGCGCCAGAAGCTGTTCCAGCGCGCTGGCCCCTGCTTCATAAGTAAAGTTACCGCGAGCGATATAGTGCGGATCGATGGTGATCCCGCTACGGCGCAGCGCCTGCACGTAGCCCTGGAGGCGATAGTGGCAGAGCGGCATCTCTTCCGGGCCGGCGATACAGCCAATACGCTGGTGGCCCAGTTCGTGCAGATAATTCACGGCATTAAAGGCGGCGGTGAGGTTATCAATGTGAACCGTGGGCAGCTCCAGCTCCGGTGCAAATTCATTCGCCATCACCATCGGCGGCAGATTACGCTGTTCTTCAACGCCTGCGTCAAACGGCAGGCGGGAGCCCAGTAACAACATACCGTCGATCTGCTTGGTAATTATCAGGTCGATAAAAGTCTTTTCCTGCCGGTTCTGGTGGGCGCAGTCGCCAATCAGCACCAGATATCCCTGTTCCGCAGCGGTAATCTCAATACCCCGGATAATCTCGCTGAAAAAGGGATCGCAAATATCCGGTACGATGACCAGAATCGTACGCGACTCGTTACGTTTCATATTGCGTCCGAGCGACTGCGGCAAATAGCCGACTTCAAGCGCCGCCTGTTCCACCCGGTTACGGGTAGTCTGGGAAACCTTATCGGGATTCATTAACGCTCGGGACACCGTTGCCGTTGAAACGTTTGCCTTCAGGGCGACATCTTTCATTGTGGCGGCAACCACCTGTTTTTTGGGCTTCACCTGTTTTCTCCTCGCTCGCTGGCGCAGACACTTCCCTTGTGTACTGACATCAGCAACATTTTTAGCAGATAGTCGATGTAGAGAGTTACAGAATTTTCATGAAAAACGTGATGGTTGTTGAATTTTTTCGATCCGTCTCGCAAGAGAAGGCTTAACCTTCAATAGGATCGACGTCCAGAACCCATTTTACCTTGCGCGCTTCCGGCAGCGTATTGATCAAGGCGAGCGTACCGCTGACGATATGCTGCAAGCGAACGCGCGAAGGGTGCTGAAGCAGAATTTGCCAGCGCCAGCGGCCCCCGCGTTTGGGCGCTAGCGCCGGAACCGGGCCCAGCACCCACAGTTTGTCATCGGCCAGCGGGCTGGCCTGCAGTAAATTACGCAACTGCTGCAGGAACAGCGGTGCCTGCTGGTTGTTATGATCTTCGGCACGAATCAGGACGTGGCTGGTCCACGGTGGCAGTTGCATAGTCTGTCTTTCGGCCAGCGCCTGTTCGGCAAAGGCGTCATAGCCTTTATACAACAGCGTTTGCAGCAGCGGATGTTCCGGGTGGTGGGTTTGCAAAATCACCTCGCCCTGTTTACCCGCGCGTCCGGCACGGCCAGAGACCTGGGTATAGAGCTGAGCGAAGCGCTCGGCCGAGCGGAAATCGGCGGAAAACAGCGCGCCATCGACATCCAGCAGCGACACTAGGGTAACGTCCGGGAAATGATGACCTTTGGCCAGCATTTGGGTGCCGATCAGGATGCGTGCACCACCGCGATGGATATCGGAGAGGTGCTGTTCGAGTGCACCTTTACGGCTGGTGGTATCCCGGTCGACACGAGAGACGGGCACGCCGGGAAACAGCGGTGCCAGCGCCTGCTCCAGCTGCTCGGTACCCAGCCCGACCGGCACCAGATGCGTTGAGCCGCAGAAGGGGCACTGCCGCGGGATCGGTCGCTGGCTGTCACAGTGGTGGCAGCGTAAATGATGCTGTGCCTGATGCAGGGTGTAGTAGCTGTCGCAGCGCGGACACTCTGCTATCCAGCCGCAGTCATGGCACAGCAGCGCCGGCGCGAAACCGCGACGGTTCAAAAACAGAATCACCTGATTATCGGCCTGCAAATGCTGGCGCATGCGGCCAATCAACGCCGGGGAGAGTCCCGCCTGCAATGGCTGTCCTTTGAGGTCCAGTACGTGCTGTTGCGCCGGGCGGGCGTTACCTGCACGCTTTGTCAGCTTCAGCTGGCGATATTTCCCCTGGCGGACATTGTATAACGTCTCCAGCGCCGGGGTTGCCGAGCCAAGAATAATCGGGATTTGCTCGCTATGGGCACGCCAGACCGCCAGGTCGCGGGCGTGATAGCGCCAGCCTTCCTGTTGTTTATAGGAGCTGTCGTGCTCTTCATCGATAACGATCACGCCCAGGTTTTTGAATGGCGTGAACAGCGAGGAACGCGTGCCGATGACGATGGCCGCTTCGCCGTTTTTGGCCTTCAGCCACGCGGAAAGACGTTCGCTGTCGTTAAGGCCGGAGTGCAGGACTTCAACCGGCGCGTTAAAACGCTGACGGAAACGGGCGATGGTTTGCGGCGTCAGGCCAATTTCCGGCACCATCACCAGCGCCTGTCGGCCTTGCGCCAGCACGTTTTCCAGCACGCTGAGGTAAACTTCCGTTTTCCCTGAGCCGGTAATTCCCGCAAGCAGCCAGGTTGAAAAACGGTCTGATGCGCTGTGAATCGCCCCGACGGCCGTGGCCTGCTCGGTGTTGAGGCGCAGCCGTTCTCCGGGTACAGCGAAGTGGGTTCGCCAGTCGGTGAGGGCGGGCGCTTCGCTTGCCAGCTCGCAAAGCCCTTTCCCCCGCAGAGCCTGCAGCGCCGCATCGTTAAACTCCAGTTCCGCAACCTGATGACGCCAGATCTTCCCCTGACGCAACGCGGCCAGAGCCTGCTGCTGTTTCGGCGAGCGTTTGAGGCTATTGATATCGACCGCCTGGCCCTGCTCGGTAGCGAACCAGTACCACTGTGGCGCGGCGCTGGCTGGTTTCCCCTGGCGAAGCATGATCGGCAGGGCGTGGAACAGCACATCGCCGATGGGATGGTGATAGTAGTCGGCCGCCCACAGCAGCAGCCGCCAGACGACAGAAGAGAATACCGGTTCGGCATCCAGCATGTCGATGACCGGCTTGAGCTCATCCAGCGGCAGCTCGCTGCGTTCGCTGATGGCGGTTACAATCCCGATACGCTCTTGTTTACCGAACGGTACGCGCACGCGACAGCCTGCTTTGACCGGCATTCCTTCAGGTAGCAGGTAGTCAAAGGTGCGGGGCAGCGGGACGGGCAGGGCAACGTGGGCGACGGGCATGTCATCTTCCTGACTTGAAATCTGGCCGGTTAGTATACACATTGTGATAAGGGCTCGCGGATCAGTTTGCATATGCTGGTCAAATTCTGTATGATTCGCCGCCTTTGGTGCGCTTCGTGTAGCATCAGAATCTATTACCCGGGGATTTCGTTTAGCGGGATTGCGCCGGGAAATTATTAACATCGCGTGGTGTCTGGCGTTAGGGCTGGAAGAGCGACGCGGCCTTAACTGAGGTTCTCCCATGAAAAAAGATATTCACCCGAAATACGAAGAAATTACTGCTTCTTGCTCTTGCGGTAATGTCATGAAAATCCGTTCTACCGTAGGTCACGACCTGAACCTCGACGTGTGCGGTAAATGCCACCCGTTTTACACTGGCAAGCAGCGTGATGTTGCGACCGGTGGCCGCGTTGACCGCTTCAACAAGCGCTTCAGCGTTCCAGGCACCAGCAAGTAAGTTGCCGGAAGAAAAAGCCGCCCACGGGCGGCTTTTTTTGTTGTCACCCCTAAACCACCTCCTATGGGGGTGGTGATCGTTCATGTGGGGCTTTGCCCGTAGAATGCCCATGCGAAATACTGCCCCGGTTTGTTACCAGCAAATCAAGGAGTAAATAGCATGAGCAG
>NZ_JBCNNS010000176.1:0-7106 GCF_039594335.1 Raoultella sp. | reverse complement strand
GCGGCGCGGGTCAATCGCACGTAGTGCGGCAGGGCGACAAAGGTCAGCGCCAGCGAGGCATTCACAATCGAGGGGCCGAAGATAGCCACCAGCACCAGCGCCAGCAGCAGGCTCGGCAGCGCCAGCATAATATCGACAACGCGCATAATGATGGAGTCAACAACGCCGCCAAAGTAGCCCGCTACCAGGCCGAGCACCACGCCGAGAATCAGCGACAGCACCACCACCAGACAGCCAACCAGCAGCGATAAGCGCGCGCCGTACATCAGTCGCGACAGAATATCGCGGCCCACGTCATCGGTACCCAGCAGATGCGCAAAGCTTCCCCCTTCCTGCCAGGCCGGTGGCGCCAGCAGTACGTCGCGGAACTGATCCGCCGGGTTATAGGGAGCGATGAAGTTAGCGAACACGGCGATAATAATCATAATCGCCACGTAGACCAGGCCGACAACCGCCCCTTTGTTGCGTTTGAAATAGTGCCAGAACTCCTGCAAAGGAGTCATTGGCACCGGTGCGGCGACAACTTTATTTTCAGTAATTTGTGACATGGTGGCCCCTCACTTCTTATGCCGAATACGCGGGTTCACCACGCCGTACAGCAGATCGACCAGCAGGTTGACGAGGATAATCATCGTCGCGACCAGCAGGACCCCGCCCTGCACCACCGGGTAATCACGGCGTTGCAGCGCATCGATCAGCCAGCGCCCTAAACCAGGCCAGGAGAAGATCGTTTCGGTCAGAATGGCGCCTGCCAGCAGCGTCCCGACCTGGAGCCCAATCACCGTGACCACCGGCAGCATCGCGTTACGCAGCGCATGGACCACGATGACGCGCATCCGGGTCAGCCCCTTGGCGCGCGCGGTGCGAATATAATCTTCGCCCAGCACTTCCAGCATCGACGAACGGGTCATACGTACAATCACCGCCAGCGGAATAGTGCCCAGCACCACGGCAGGCAGGATCATGTGCATTAAGGCATCAATAAAATCGCCCGGCTCGCCCCAAATCGCGGTATCGATCAGCATAAAACCGGTCAGCGGCAGGGTATCGTCAAGGAATACGGTGTCGCTGATGCGTCCGGAAACCGGCGTCAGGTTGAGCTGTACCGAAACCAGCATGATCAGCATCATGCCCCACCAGAAGATCGGCATGGAATAGCCGGTCAGCGCGAGGCCGACGGAGGTGTGATCGAAGATAGAGCCGCGTTTGACCGCCGCCAGTACGCCCACCGGAATACCGACGATGACGGCGAAAATCATCGCGCACACACCCAGTTCCATCGTGGCTTTAAAGCGCGGCACGAACTCCTGCCACACGGGAATGCGGCTTTTCAGCGAGATGCCTAAATCCCCATGCAGCACACCCCAGATATAGTGGGCATACTGCTGCCACATCGGCTTATCAAGGCCCATTTCAGCCAGCAGCTGAGCGTGACGTTCAGGGGAAATACCACGTTCGCCCGCCATAATCATCACCGGGTCACCGGGAATCATATGCACAAAGGCAAAGGTGAGAAGGGTAATACCGATAAATGTCGGGATGACAAGTCCCAAACGTCGGAGGATGAACTGCAACATAACCCGGATTCTCTATAGTGACGCCCCGCCTGGTGACCGGACGTCTGTATTGCTCACAAATGTCAATTCCCTCTCCCCAAGGCGGGGAGAGGGGGAACACACTGTTATTATTCGATAGAGACGTTATCGAAGTGGTGTTTACCTAATGGATCGACCACGTAGCCTTTGACTTCTTTACGCACCGGCTCATAGACGGTGGAGTGAGCGACGATCAGCGCCGGAGCCTGGTCATGCATCACCACCTGAGCCTGCTTGTAGAGCTCGATACGTTTGTTGTGGTCGTCGGTCGCACGTGCCGGCTGAATCAGATCTTCAAACGGCTTGTAGCACCAGCGAGAGTAGTTCGAGCCGTCTTTTGCCGCCGCACAGCTGAACAGGGTGGCGAAGAAGTTATCCGGATCCCCGTTGTCGCCGGTCCAGCCCATCATCACGGTCTGGTGCTCGCCTGCTTTCGCACGCTTCAGATACTCGCCCCACTCGTAGGTGACGATCTTGGCCTGCACGCCGATTTTGGCCCAGTCAGCCTGAATCATCTCCGCCATACGGCGCGCGTTCGGGTTGTACGGACGCTGTACCGGCATCGCCCACAGATCGATGGAGAAGCCTTTCTCCAGACCCGCTTCTTTCAGCAGCGCTTTCGCTTTTTCCGGATCGTAAGTGTAGTCTTTAACGTCGTCGTTATAGCCCCACATGGTCGGCGGAATCAGGTTCTTCGCCGCCTGGCCTGCGCCCTGGTAAACGGCTTTGATAATCGCTTCTTTATTGACCGCATAGGTCAGCGCCTGGCGGACCTTGACGTTATCCAGCGGTTTCTTCTCGGTGTTGAAGGAGAGATAGCCGACGTTCAGGCCCGGCTGTTCCAGCAGGGTAATATTTTTATCTTGTTTCATGCTCGCGATATCTGCCGGGTTCGGGTACGGCATGATCTGGCATTCATTTTTCTGCAGTTTCGCGTAGCGCACGGAAGCATCAGGGGTGATAGAGAAGACCAGGCGATCGATTTTCGGCTTGGTGCCCCAGTAGCCCGGGAAGGCTTTATACAGAATACGGGAGTCTTTCTGATACTGCAGCAACTGGAACGGGCCGGTACCGATTGGGTTCAGGTCCACTTTCTCCGGCGTACCGGCTTTCAGCATGTTGTCAGCATACTCTTTTGAAAGAATAGAGGCGAAGTCCATGGCGAGATCTGCAAGGAACGGCGATTCCGGGCGGGTCAGCACAAACTGGACGGTTTTATCGTCAACTTTCTTCACTTCGCTAATCAGGTCAGGCAGGCCCATCCCTTCGAAATATTCATAGCTGCCGCCGGACACTTTATGGTACGGGTTTTGCGCGTTTTTCTGGCGATCGAACGAGAATACAACGTCGTCGGCATTCAGATCGCGAGTGGGTTTAAAGTCTTTATTATCCTGCCACTTCACGCCCTGACGCAGATGGAATGTATAGATTTTTCCGTCCGCGCTCACTTCCCATTTTTCCGCCAGGCCTGGAATAACTTCCGTAGTACCGGTTTTGAATTCCACCAGACGGTTATAGATGGGTACCGAACTGGCGTCGTAGGTTGTACCTGAAGTAAATAGCTGTGGGTTAAAGCCTTCTGGCGAACCTTCAGAACAATAAACCAGGGTCTTAGCCTGAACACTTGCTGCAACGGTCAGAGCGACCAGGCTCAGACCAAGCTTCAGCATCCCTGACTTTTTCAAGGAAATACTCATTATTCTGCTCCAAATGTGATGTTGTTTGCATATATCCGCCAGACCTTTATTTATTTTTATTCGTCATATTTTGAACTACGGATGCGTTGGTTGCACTCGATCGCCATGGTCACATAGTGGATCTATGCTCCTGGCGATTCTCAGCTTGCCGCCTTCCTGCAGCTCGAACTATTTAGAATATACCCGGTCCGGTCGGTGGTGCCCGAAGGCATTGAGAGAGATGGGGATTCCTTTCACAAAAACGCCTGAGTTGCAGTGCGGATTCTCCATGAAATGCCCCTCATGCCCTACAATCTGTCAACAGAATGCGTAAACGTCAATACAGCCAACCAGGTTTTACATCCGGGGTGAGAATCAGCAGGCAAAGATTAAAAAAACTTCAAGACACTATTTTCAGCAGAGAAATTTATGCTAGCGGCAAAAAGGCAGCATAAATACCTTAATAATTCGCAGCAGCCAGTTATAAGCAATTCTGGTAAATGGTGAAAATTTATTGCGATGTGGCCAATATGTGAGCGATTAATAGCGTGAACGTTAAAACGCATAGCGGAAAATGCTGCCGTTATCCATAAGCTTCGCGAAAAAAGAGCCTTATATATATAAAAAAATACAATGGAAGATGTCACAAAATAGTTAACAGACGGCATGAAACAAGGATTCGTGCTTTTTTTGTGACTTTGGTTAACTATCACCCACCGGCATCGTTGCGTCCAGCCCGCAGCTCAACACCATTAATGCGCAGGATTTCATTTTCACGCTGGCTTGGATAAGAGACTGTTTTTGCTGTCGGGGTAAAAAGAAGCAGGGGGAGATCGGGAAATATGGCAGAGGGATGTTAAGCCGGCTAAAAATCGTTGAGGCACAAACGACCGCCCAAGGCCCCCAGCATAGTCAAACCTGCCCCCGGAGGTTCTCATCCTCGTCGGCCGCAGATGCAAAAAAGCCTGCTCGTTGAGCAGGCTTTTAAATTTGGTCGGTGATAGAGGATTCGAACCTCCGACCCCTTCGTCCCGAACGAAGTGCGCTACCAGGCTGCGCCAATCACCGAATGCGGGCGCATCTTACTGCTGGGACTCACACCCGTCAATGCCTTATTTGGAAAAAATAGCTCAAGCGGCGAGAAACTCGCCACTCCCGCTATTTCTCCACGGTTTTCCCCGCATCGGCAACGCGGCACCAGTTGTTATTCTCATTAATCCCGCCGTCCGGCGAGGTGTAGCCAAGACAGCCCATGATGGTGTCATACAGCTCAACGTGACGACGTGGGACTTTCATCGCCGCCTGCTCTTTGAGGCGGGCAAACGAAGCGGCATGGTCTGGCGCTGCCAGATACTTATCCGACATCCATACCATCATCGGCACACGGAACTGTTCCGGCGGCGCCATCTTACGCGGCGTACCGTGCAGGTGCTCATGTTCGTTGATAGACTCCCCGTGATCGGCGGCATAGAACACAATTGCCTTCTTATCACGCAATTGATCCAACACGCTCACAATGAAGTGATCGACGTAGGTCACGCTATTATCGTAAGAGTTGATCAGCTCCGCTTTCGAGCATTTGTTGTCCACGCCCACACACTCCGGCTGCCATTGCGCAAAGCTGCGCGGGTAGCGCTGGGTATAGTTAAAGTGCGAACCTTTGGTATGGAGAATAATCAAGTGTTTACCATGGTCACTCTTCATCAGAGAGCGCTTAACCTCATCCACCAGCAGCATGTCGTCCACGCTTTTGCCGCGGTTACGCGGTTCCGCGCCAATCTGCTCGCGATAGGCAATGCTGTTCGCCATGGTATTGCTGTAGAACCACATCTCGCTCTGCATCGCATACAGGTCGCCGGTAAAGCCCATCTGGTGCAGGACAGCAAAGACGTTTTGCTCTTTCAGCGTTCGCTGCGGATTGTCTTCCGCCCCGCCCTCACGCACAAACATGCAGCGCAGAGAGAGTTTGGTCGCGGTATCGCAGGAGTAGCCACGGAAGGCAACCAGGTTTTTCTCCTGCGCCAGCTTCGGCGTGGTATTGCGCTGATAACCCAGTATTCCCATATGATCCCAACGGGTGGTTTCACCGATAATGAACACCACGTAAGTATCATCCAGGCCCTGCGGCTCTACATAGGTGAATTTCTTTGCCGGGTTTATCAACGACTTGTTATCTGAGGACTCATCCACCTGCGCCCAGGCGTACAGCCCCAGCGCGGAAAGCCAGTTTGATGGCAGATACGAGTTGGCAATCACCCCACCGTAGCTCGGCATATCAACTTCAGAGCTGCGCTCAACGTCCTTCTGCCGCAGTTCGAGCAGACGAATCGGCCCCCAAACCATTAACCCGGCGAGGGCAACGATCGCGATGTTTTTTACCCGCTGACCCGGCGTCCGAATTTGCCGCAGCAGAGTGTGTTGGCAGCGGTTGCTCCAGATAAGCAGCAGCGGCGGAGCACTGACCAGCGTCAGCCACAGAATCAAATACCAGCCAACCACTTCCTGAGACAGATCGATATCCGTGGTCATGACCGACGCAATGATGCCGTAACCAATCACCACGTTCAGGAAAGTCATGTAATAGCTGGCAGCAGCGGAAAAAATCACCACCAGCGTGGCGAGTATTCGCCAGACGCGTCGGCCCAGCAGCGACAGAATACGCAGCAGGAAAAATGTCACCAGCACGGTGGCAACCAGTTCCACAATCCCGGAAAGCCCTTTCCAGAGGGTAAATTCCTGCGCATAACCATCAAGGCGACGGTAAAGCACAGCAACGTTCATAAACCAGCCGATGTACAGAGCCAGCCAAAGACTGACTTTTTGCTGTGTCATCGTTCTAATATAATTCATGCATCAAACCTGGAAAAATAAGAGATAAAACCGCCTGACTCACGCAATATAAGCGGGCAGATTAATAGGGTGCGTTCAGGTTGATTAACTACTCAAACCCATTCGAGATGCCTTGAGGCGACAGACTCGTGACCCCTCTGGAGCTTACTCAAGTAAGTGACTGGGACGAACGAGCGCAGTCAACAATAAGGCAGTTTGAAGGCCGGTGAGTATAAGAAACCTCTATAAAGCGCGCTAAGTAGACCACAGAGAAAGGAAAAAGTATCAGGCGGGAATGTGATCCAACCAAACATTTACAAAACATTTGGTTGGACGGGCACGAATCGCTCAGGAAATGCCGGTATGACGCTGCGAAGATAGCGTATCAGGCATGGGCTTCAGTGTAGGCTTCCCCTTTTGGCTGGCGAATCGTCGCGGAGAGCGCCAGGGAGAGAATCAGCAGGGCAAAGATAACGCAGAAGGTCACGTAAAACCCGCCAAACAGCGAGGCAATCAGCGATCCGCAGATGCTGCCGATACCAAAGCCCAAATAGATGACGCCGTAGTTTTTTGCCAGGTTATTCAGACCGAAGAATTCACTAACCAGCGACGGGAACACGGTAATCGTCCCACCGAAATTAAAGGCGACGCAGGCAATCGCGGCAAAGAAGGTTATGGCATTCAGCGGTGCAAACAGCAGCGCAGCCATGCCAACCAGTGAAACCACCTGACCGATAGTAATGACGCGGATACGGGAAATTTTATCCGACAGGATCCCCAGAACCAGACGTCCACTCAGGTTAGCGATAGAGATAACGGTGACCGCATTCGCCGCCGTCGCGACATCCAGATGCACCATCCCTTGGGCGATATCTTTTGCTACGCCAATGACATACAGGCCGCTCATGCAGGCAGTCAGGAACATCACAGCGAGCATCCAGTACTGCGGTTTACGCATCGACTCGGCCAGCGTGAAGTCATTCTCCACCACGCCATTATGGGAGGC
>NZ_JBCNNS010000175.1:0-7344 GCF_039594335.1 Raoultella sp. | reverse complement strand
CCATGAGCGCCGCCGCGCTGAGAGAGAAAGCGTTGGCCCCACTGCGACGGGCGGCCATGGAGCTTTCTCTCCAGCTGTAGAGCTAGTTCATTTTCGGCGCCTGCGCCAGACTGCGCCAGATCCCGGCGGCCAGCAGCAACAGCAGCACCCCGGCTGAGGCCAGCACGATACTGTGGGCGCTGATAAATGCGCTTTTCGCCGCTGTAATCAGCGAATGTGCCGGAACAGCAGGCAGCGATTGCGCCAGGGCGAGCGCTTCGCTGATGGACGACGACGCCTGCTCCGCGGCCTGGCCGTCCACCCCGGCGGGCAGTACAATCGATGAACTGTAGCTGCGGGTCAGAATCAGGCCGAACAGCGCGATCCCCAGACCGGCCCCCAGCTCGTACGCCATGGTTTCAATAGCGCCGGCCGCCGCCGCTTTCTCTTTCGGCGCCGCCGCCATAATGGCGGAGCCGGAAGCCAATAACGCGCTGTCGACGCTGAACCCTAAGAGCACCATCAAGCCCCACGCCAGCCAATGCTGGGTGCTGAAATCGGTCATCGACAGGCCGAGAAAACTGAGCGCGCTTAACATGATGCCGCCGGTTGCGACCAGCCGCAGGCCAAGGCGGGAAACCATCACTCCGGCAACAGGGCCGCTAAACCCGCTTGCCAGCATCAGCGGCAGCATAAACAGCCCGGCTTCAAACGGCGTTTTGCCGTGGACGAACTGCAGCTCCTGCGCCATCAGGAGCTCAAAACCGACCAGGGTGATCAGCGCGGTCATCGCCATCATCACCCCGCTTAAGATAATGCGATGGGTAAACAGGCTCATATCGACCATCGGAGTCGCGGCGGAAAGCTGCTGGCGAATAAAGCGTACCAGCAGCGTCAGGCCCACCAACGCGATCAAACCGGTCATCCATAATGCCATCTGCCCTTTCAGCGCCGATTTTGCACTGAACACCAGCATCAGGATCGCCACAATAAGCATCAATGCCTGGGTCAGATTGAGCGGCTGTTCGCGGCGTGCCGGCTGGCGCGGTACCATCCGGGCGCTGAAGGCAATAACCGCCAGCACGATGGGAACGTTGATCAGGAACACCGATCCCCAGTAAAAATGTTCCAGCAGAAAGCCGCCCACCAGCGGGCCGAAGGCGGCGCCGCCAGAACCAATTGCCGCCCACAGACCTAGCGCCATGTTGCGGTGACGCGCCTGCGAGAAAATATTACGGATACCGGCGAGGGTCGCCGGAACGATCATCGCCGCACCGATAGCCAGCAACGCGCGGGAGGCGATCAGCACCAGCGCCGTGGGTGAAAATGCCGCCGCCAGCGACGAAACGCCGAAAATAGCGCTGCCGAGCAGCAACAGTCGTTTAAAGCCTATTTTATCGCCGAGCGCCCCCATCGGCAGTACCATCCCTGCCATCACTAATGAATAAATATCAATGATCCACAGCAGCTCATTGCTGCTGGTCCCCAACGACATATTAAGCGTTGGCGCGGCGACATGCAGTACCGTGGCATCAATCGCCACAGGCAGATAAACCAGCAAAATCGCCACCAGCGTTAACCATTGCCGAGACATACCTTTTTCCTCAACTTTGAAAATTGGACACGCGTCCAGGATTGCGATCCTGCCGGATTATTGAACCACTGTCCAACTTTTTGTTAATATCGAGGAAAACCACGGCTCAGCGGGGAAATATGCACTACTTAAATCGGGAAGCTCGTCGGGAAGTGATCATGCTGGCGGCGATGCGCGTCGCGCTGCAGGGGGGATTAGGCGCCATGACCGTACGGCAAATCGCCGCTGTGGCTGAAGTCTCTACCGGACAGTTACATCACCATTTCACCTCCATCGGCGAACTTAAGGCGCAGGCCTTCGTCCGCTTAATTCGTGAAATGCTCGATATCCAGCTGGTCGCGGAAGACGCCTGCGCCCGCGATCGCCTGTTCTCGATACTCGGCAGCGAAGATGGCCGCCTGGATCCCTATATCCGTCTGTGGCGCGAAGGGCAACTGCTCGCCGGCAGCGATAGCGACATCAAAGAGGCCTACCTGCTTACTATGTCGATGTGGCACGAAGAGACGGTCAAGATAATACGTCTCGGTCGCGAAAGCGGCGAATTCCGCCCCGGTGACAGCGCGGAGAATGTCGCCTGGCGGTTAATTGCCCTGGTCTGCGGACTGGACGGGATTTATGCGCTGGGAATGGAAGCGATCGACGACAGCACCTATACGCAATACATAAATCATTACATAACGTTAGAGCTGATGCGCCCGTAAATCATTTGGCCGCCAGACCGGCAGAACCGTTCTCGGCAGCCAACCCGACGGCATTTTGAATAACATTTCATTTATACATCACAAATAGTAAATCCTGCTCAGCGCACAAATCAGCCTCCGCGCCTGGAGGCTGATGCGTTAAAAAAACAGCAGGTAAAGAAGGGGTAAACCTGTAGCCGCTGCCGGCAATGACTTATACTCTTTTCGTGTTTTATGCCTGCGCTTGTAAACCTCTGCTTCAGCCGGATGATACGTTTGGGAGGGAATCATGGGTAAATATGTCATTTTTATCAGTCGCCGCGACGGAAAAGCCGTGCCAAAAGACCGGGTGACATCCTCTTTGATTAAAGAGATGAAACAACAGGGTTTCAGAAAACATCACGTTGAGGTAGACGCTGAAAACGAACAAGATGCCGTTAAAACGTTAAATAAATTTAATGATGATTTTCTGACGGAGGTAAAGGAGTACGGTGGAAGCGTTATATTTGTGTGCCTGAGCGCGATTGTTATTTTCATCGTTTTTCTCTTTTCAAACAGCTAGCAAATTACGCCTCCAGGCGCACAATAATGGATTAACAGACCGGGTTTCAGCGCAAAGCAGAATCATCCGTCGGCGGCATATGGAGAGCAAAGCAGGCGATAATCGTCTCCAGCAGCAGTTTCGCCGGCCCGGAAAGCTGATTTTCATCACCGTATAACCCGACGCCAATGTCACCCGCTGCGGGCAATTTCGCGCCATGAACAACCTGTAGCGAAGCAGGCATGCCCATCGTTGTCCGTAGAGCCACCCCCAGTCCTGCCGATGCGGCGGCCCAGATACCGTTCAGGCTGCGGCTGGTAACGGCAATCCGCCAGGGGATACCGGCTTTGTCTAACGCCGTGGTGGCGGCTGTGCGCATGACGCACGGCGCTTCAAAGGCGAGCAGCGGCAGCGGCTGGTTTCTGTCGAGATAACCGCAGAGATCGTACTCCACCGCCGCGATCCACTGCAGCGGCAGTCTCCCCAACAGATGCTCAAATGCCGGTTCGTCGCGCTCTTCCCAGCTCAGGGCCAGATCAAGCTCCTGACGTAACATCGCCTCGCGCAGCGGCGCATTGCGCGTGACGGTGACCGCGATCTCAACTTCGGGACAGGCCCGGGCAAATTGCCCGAGGATAGCCGGCAGTAGCACCTCGCCAAAATCCTCCTGCAGGCCGAGACGAACCTCGCCGCTCACCCTTCTCGCCCTCAGCGCAGTCCAGGCTTCGTCATTCAGACTCAGCATTCGCCGCGCGTAGCTGAGCATGATCTCCCCTTCCGCCGTCAACGCCAGATGACGCCCGGCCTTTTGTACCAGCGCCGTTCCGCTCTGCTGTTCAAGTTTTTTTAGCTGGGCGCTGATTGCTGACGTGGAACGCCCAAGGCGTTCGGCGGCAAGAGCAAAACTTCCGAGTTCCATCCCGGTCACAAAAACGCGTAGCGCGTCGGCATCGAAGGTCAGCGGTCGTCTGGTCATCGTCAATCATCCCATTTTTCAGGACTATTAGTCATAAATTATATGATTATCAAAATCATCATAACCGGATATCGTCTCCGTGACATCCCACATATGAGGTTGAAAATGGACAAAGTTAATCTGACACGGGAAAACCTGGCGGCGCTGGCGCCAAAGCTGGCATCCCTGAGTGAAGAGGTCTTGTTTGGCGATATCTGGCAGCGCCCGGCATTGTCACCGCGCGACAGAAGCCTCATTACTCTCAGCGCGTTGGTCGCCCTGTATCGCCCGGAACAGCTTGCCTGGCACCTGAAATTTGCCCGTAATAACGGCGTAACGGAAAGCGAAATCACCGAGCTTTTTACTCACCTGTCGTTTTACGCCGGATGGCCAGCGGCGGTGTCGGCACTCAATGTATTTAGCCAGCGCGATGCCGAATGAGGGGGGACGTTTATGCCGCTGACCCGTATCGCCATTTCTGAGCCGCGTTTTGAGAAATGGCACGCTCATATTTCCAACGATTTGCAGCAGGCGCTTGAAGACCATTTTTCGGTGCCGCCTGGCGACTGTTTTCAGCTTTTTGACTGCTACAGTCCGCGACAGCGCGTGTTTGACCCTGACTATCTCTGCGGCGCAGAGGGCGGACGCAACGACGATTATCTGCTGTTTCAGATAACGGCTGGCAAAGCGCGCAGCCCGCTTCAAAAACAGGCTTTCTATCAAAACTTAGTCGCCAGACTTGAACAGTCGTTGGGGATCAGCCCGCACAACATCATGGTGGTCATTGGCGTTACCGAGCCAGAGGACTGGTCATTCGGCAGCGGGAAAATGTTCAGCTTAACGGATATTCCGCCGCCACGGTGAGCAACGCGCGGATAACGGAGGCTGTGAGCGGCGAGGGACCGGAAGCAGGCTTTCGGCCCCTCGCTTTGGGTATCAGTTACCTACTTCCCCGCCTCCGGATGGGTATCAAACGCCGCCATGACCGCTGCAAGTTCAGCTTCAGTAAAGCCATATTTGGCATCATCGACGCCAAGACCGAAGCGGGTTTGCAGCGCTTCATACAGCGCAGGAACATCCGGTAAATCAATCTTCTCGACCACATGGGCGTTATCCCAATGGGTGAAGTGGAAGTTGGTTAACGTCATTTTTCCGCCGTCTGGGAAATGACGGCACATCAGCAGATGGTGGCGAAAATGTGACTGCGGCCAGTGCGCCGACCAGAAATTTCCCATGACATAGTCAGCGGCATACTGGCGCCCGAGGTCGAAAAGGTACATCGACTGCCAATGACCGTGATGGCTGTACTGCAACGTCCACTCGTCGCCTTCGCAAATCAGCCGGTAGACACCGTGTGGGGTTGACTGTTCCGCATCCGACAGCAGGCGGATAGGCGCGGTCAAGCTCTGGCCGCCGAAGCCGACATCAGCAATCCAGCGCTCGCCTTCCACTTCGACCAGCAACAGACGATGGGTTCGCGGCGGCATCTGCGGCGGATTGGCCAGCACCACGCGGCCCAGCAGGCTACGGACATTAAAACCCAGCTCGCGCAGCGCCCGCTCCAGCAGCCCATTTTGCTCAAAGCAGTAACCGCCGCGACGGCCATTAATCAACTTCTCTTCCAGCGTCCGATCGTCGAGATGGATCTCTCTGGGCAGCAGGACATCCAGGTTTTCAAATGGAATCGCGCCATTGTGGTGAATATGCAGTTCGCGCAAGGTATTAAGCGAGACATCAGGGGTTCCCGTCCAGCCCAGACGAGAAAAATAAGCGCTTAAAAATCGACTCATCATTGCCTCCAGCAACCGGTGTCCGACATTTATAGCCTGTTTTTCCCGCCTGACCAGCTATTTTGTGCGATCGCATTTATCCGCGCGCGCCGCGCTGCATCAAGGCCAACGCGCCGAGCATCAACGCCAGGCTGGTCAACAGCGTCAGTGAAGCCATCGCCATGCCCTCGCCTATCGACCCCTGCTCAAACTGATGCCAGATAAATACCGCCACGGTTTGCGTCCCCGCAGGAGCCAACAGCAGCGACGTCACCAGTTCACGTGAAGCGATGGCAAATACCATCAGCATCGCCGCCAGCAGCGCCGGAAAGACCAGCGGCAGCACAATCAGACGCAGTGCCTGCAGCGGCGACGCGCCGTGCACCCGCGCCGCCGGTTCGAGATTACTGCCCAGTTGGCGCAGGGCGCTGCCAACATAGCGCACCGGCCACGGCAACAGCAGACAACAATATGACAGCAGCAACATCCATTCGCTGTTATAAGGCGAAACCGGCCAGAACGGCTGATTCCACAGCAGGATCAGTCCGACGCCGACAACCACGCCCGGCAGCGCCGCCGGCATCAGTGACAGCGCATCGACGATCCCGCGACCTTTGATTTTCTGCACCAGCACCAGCCACGCGACGACCAGCCCCAGCAGACCGACGATCAGCGCCGACGCCAGCGCCAGAGAAAGGCTGGTACCCAACGCCGACAGCGCATCTCCCTGTCGGGCAAACAGTGCAGCAAAATGGCGGAAGGTAAAATTATCGCCATGAATGCCGCCTGATAAGGTGCCCATCAGGCCGGTTAATACCATTGCCGCGCCCGGCAGGACCACCGCGATGCCTCCGATACACAACATCAGCAAAACCGCGGGCAACGCCAGCCCCCCCAGTTCCGCCCCGCTATTTTCCCCCGGCTTACCCGTCACGCTGGTGACCTCTTTATCCCCCACCAGGCGCTTTTGCAGCCACCAGGCCAGCAGCGCGACCACGATCAGCAGCAGCGACAGCAGCGACGCGCCGGGCAGATCGATGGGCCAATCGGCCAGCCTTTTCTCAATACCGACGGTAAGCATCACCAGCCCGGCCCGTGCGCCCAGCGCCGCCGGGACGCCAAACTCCTCAATCGCCAGGGTAAACGCCAGCAGCATCCCCGCCGCCAGCGCCGGGGAAAGCATCGGCAGCGTAATATGCCAGAAGGCCCGCCAGGCACTGGCGCCAAGAACGCGCGCGACCATCGCCAGCCGCTGGCCGCTCGCCAGCAGGCTGCGGGACACGGCAAAATAGACCACCGGGAAGATATTAAAGGTCATCACCAGCACGACCCCGCTGCGGCTGAACAGCAGATCGTTCAGATCCCAGCCGGTGAGCTGTTGCAGATACCCGTTGCTTTGCAGCAGCAGCATCCACGACAGCGCGGCGATGTACGGCGGTGTGAGGAACGGGATCAGGAACAGCAGATCCCACAAGCGTGGCAGCGGAACATTAAACAGACCGCGCAGTACCCCCAGCGGCAGGCCGATAACGACGCTCATCAGCGCCACACCGCTGGCCACCCACAGGGTGCCGCCGAGCATCGGCAGGAGTTGAGGATCGGCTAACAGCGTCGTTACGCCCGTCAGTGCACCGCTCAGCGAGCCGGCGCTGAAATGGGGGAAAATCGCCTGTAAGACGATGAATAACAGCGGTAATGCCACCAGCACCAGCACCAGCAGCACCGTCAGAGTGACGCCGGAAATCAGTTTCTGTTTCACGGTATTTTCCTGGAAACGAACTTATCCGGCTCTCGAGGCGCTTAGCCAGACTACAGGTTCACAGCGA
>NZ_JBCNNS010000174.1:0-7408 GCF_039594335.1 Raoultella sp. | reverse complement strand
ACGATTTCGAGGGCCTGCGTCCAGGTGGCCTTCACCGGCCAGGTTTTTGCCTCGGGATGCGGGTGAGCATAAGCATTCAGGGGTTCAGCCGCCACCCGATGCATCAGCGTTTCGACGCTGTTCAGGGCGTGAAACAGTGGGACTAATTTCACCTTGTCACGACTGGCGCGTAGGTCATCCGCAATCAGCCGGTAGAGGTCGGCCAGCCGCGATTTGAGCTGCGGGGCTTCGCTATCCGGCCACAGGTAGAGGTGGACAATCGAAGAGACCAGCACGCCGAGTAAAATACCGATGACGCGATCGCGCAGCTCGGTCAAATTGGTCAGCGGGCCAAACCCACTGAGAAACGCCAGCGAGAAGGTAAAACCGATCTGAATCCCGGCGTAGGCGATACGTTCTGACCCCGCCGCTATCCAGGCCGACAGCGCCATTACCGGCAGGGTCATCGCCAGCAAACCGACGAGTGATTCGGTATGCGGCTGAATAAACACGATCATTAACAGTGCCAGAAGGGTGGCGAGCAGGGCGCCGCCTATGCGCAGCCAGGTCTTCTGCAGCGTCGCGCCGAGCCCTGGCTGAGCGACAATCACGCAACTGAGCATAATCGTGTGGATACCCTGCCAGTCGGCGGCGGTATAAAAAACGTAGCACAGCAGCGTTGCCAGCAGCGTTTTGAGCGCGAAGTGCAAATAGGCGGGGTTCGACCAGGCGTCAGGCAGCAGCAGGGGCGCTTTTTCCTCTTCTCCTGTCGGTAGTGGCAGCGCTTCACCGCGTGCCAGTTGGTTCAGCGTGGCGGCCATCTCCTGCAAAATAATTGGGTTTGCCGTATCCCTCGCGCTGGCCTCCGGCAGGTTTGCCGGGAGCGTGCTGACGTCCAGGTTTTGCGCCAGCGTCGAGAGCGCGGCGGCAAGCTGTAGGCGCCCGGCGGAAGGGGCCTCTTCCGGCTGAAGCAGCGCGGCCAGGTGATAGCAGTGAAGGGTGGCGGCCATCAGGGATTGCCACGCCTGCGGGCTATCGGCTATCTCAGGGCTGGCGCGGGTCGCCTGCTTATACAGAGACTGAAGCTGGGCGAACTGTTCGGCAATTTCTTTGAACGTCGGCGGAGAACTGGCGTCCGGCCGGGCGAGAAGCGTCGCCACCTGGCGGAGCAAAAAAACCATTCTCGCTTTGAACTGATAGCCGGGAAAAGCCTGTTGAAAACCGGCGTTGACCAGTAGCGTGACCACGATGGCGAGGTTGATGACCACCCACAGCCAGAGCAGCAAGCGCACCAGAATCTCACTTTGGCTGGTCATCGAGGGGAAAGTCTGCGCGTAGATGACCACCAGGGCGACCACGAAAAAGGCCATCCCCAGCTTGCCCAGCACCCGCATCAGATAGATGGCGCCGAAAAACAGCAGGACCGAGGCGACCAGGCGGATCAGCGGGTAGTCATAAGTCCATTTGATGATCAGTAGAACACAGCCCAGCGCCACGCTGACGGTGAGGAAAAAGACCACGCTCACCAGCTTTATCATCAGCACGTTAGGCTGGCTGACGTAAAACACCACGATCAGTGCCACGGCCAAAAAAGGGATCTGCAGGGTCATAAACAGGACGATCAGCACCGCGCAGCTCAGGGTCAGGCGCAGGGTGTAGTTTGCCCGCCCCGGCGCGTCGCGGAGTTCGCGGTTGAGAAATGACCAGACGTTCTGCATATCGCCTCCTTACTGAGGCTGAAGAACGGCGCTGGCGGAGGCGCCCATCCGGAAGAGTTCGGGGTCAGGAGCTGTCACCGCGATTTTCACCGGGAAACGCTGCGACACATGAACCCAGTTGATGCTCTTCTGAATAATCGGCAGGCCTTCAATTACGCTCCCGCCTTCAGGCAGCACTCCGGAGCCGACAGAATCGACTACGCCAGCGAACGATTTATCATGGTTGGTCATGATGGTGACTCTGGCCGGTACTCCGGGGCGGACGTTTTTAAGATCGGTTTCACGGAAGTTGGCGATGACATACCAGTGGTCGTCATCCATTAAGGTAAACACCGGTTTTAACGCCGAGGCGTACTGGCCGACAGTGGTTTTCAGCGCGACCACCACGCCGTTAAAAGGCGCCCGGACTTCGGTAAATTCAAGGTGCAGTTCCGCCAGCGCGATCTGCGCCAGAATCCCCGCCCGCTGGGCGACCATGGCGTCAACGCCGGTGACGGCGGCCGAGGCCTGTTTTGCTTGCAACAGGGTGGCGTCGAGTTCCGCGCGGGCAGCTTTTTCGGCGGTTCGCGCCTGGTCGAGATCTTCTTGTGACGCGAAGCCCTGCGGGACTAACGGTTCAAGACGTGTGCGTGACGAGGTGGTCTGTTTAACCAGCGCCTTTGCGCGCTCTACCGCGGCGGCGACGGACTGGGCGTTGTATTCCTGCGCCTTGATTGTGCGCCGGGTCAGCATGATTTGCGCATCCAGGGAGGTCAGCCTTGCCCGGGCATCATCGAGCATTGCCTGATAAGGGCGCGGATCGAGACGAAACAGCAGATCGCCTTTTTTCACCCGCTGGTTGTCGCGGATGGGCATCTCCACGATCCGGCCACTCACTTCCGGCACCACGTCGATGGTATCGGTGTAGACGTAAGCATCGTTGGTTTCCGGCGAGGTCTGAAGCTGCCAGATAACCAGTATCAGCGCCACGATCGCGGCGAGGACGAGGGCCAGCAGAGGCCACTTTTTCCGTATTACGCTTGGGCTGGAGTTTGTCATAGGGGCTTAGTACACAAAGAAAAGGAACCACAGGAACGTGGCGAACAGGAACATCAGAGCCAGGTAGCTGAATACCAGCGGAGAAAAACGTGATTGCCAGCCTTTGCGGACGATCAGGATATGACAGGGTATGAGTAACAACACGCCGCCCAATAAACAGAAGAACCAACCCGGAAATGCGGCACCTAATACCGGAATCGCTGGTGATAATGAACAACCAGAGAGAAAGAGGAACATTAATAATAGCGCCGGACGTGCCAGCTTCACTGGATAATTCAAAGGCTAGTTCCTGAGCGCTCATACCATCGTGGTGTGAGTTTAATCGCCCTTTCGGCGAAATAAAAGCGAATGGGGAAATTCGTGCGCTATTTAACTGGGGAATCAAAGTCGAAGCTGAGGTCGTCGTGAATATGAAATCGGTTATTTCGCATTAATACAAACAGTTCAGCACAAATATGAGCGGGGGTTTTGGGATATCCTCATAGCTGGTCTGCGCTGGCAGGACTATGCTTAACTACTGAACAATAAAAATAACTGAGGCAATGTCATGGATAAGGAATTACTGGAAGCGGGCTACCGCGCATACACCGGAGAGAGGATTGATGTCTACTTCAACACGGACATCTGCCAGCACTCGGGAAACTGCGTTCGCGGCAGCGCAAAACTCTTCAATCTGAAGCGTAAACCGTGGATCATCCCGGATGAAGTCGATGTCGCCACCGTCGAGCGGGTGATCGACACCTGTCCGAGCGGCGCCCTGAAGTATCGCCAGAAATAAGCGAGGAAATGATGGAAATACTGGAAGGTCATAACAAGTTTTACGTCAATGATGCGGCGGGGAATCAGGTCGCGGAAATTGTTTTTGTCCCCACCGGCGAGCATCTCAGCATTATTGAACATACCGATGTTGATGAGAGCCTGAAAGGACAAGGGGTGGGCAAACAGCTGGTAGCAAAGGTGGTGGAAAAGATGCGCGCAGAGCAGCGTAAAATTATCCCACTGTGTCCGTTCGCTAAGCATGAGTTTGATAATACCCGTGAGTACGATGATATCCGGGCCTGAAATAAAGGCACCGGTCTAAGCCGGTGCACAATTTTTGATGATGAAGGGCCGTTGCATCCAGGATGTCTGTTTTTAGCGTTGATGACGAATAATCGTCTTGCGCCAGCATGGCTCTGGGATGTCGCATCATGCCCGTCATGGCGATTGTGCGCGTTTCTGCAATCAGTTCGCGCCTTCATTTTCCAGCTTCTGCCTTTTGCGCAGATGCGGGAAAATGGTCATCCATATCGCCACCACCACCAGCGTACCAATCCCGCCAAGCGCCGCGGCTGGCACCGCGCCCATCCACGCGGCCAGCAGGCCGGATTCAAATTCCCCAAGCTGGTTTGAGGTATTAATGAAGATGGCATTCACCGCATTGACCCGGCCGCGCATATCATCTGGAGTATCGAGCTGCACCAGCGCACCGCGAATCACCATGCTCACCATATCAAACCCACCCAGTGCGGCCAGCGCCAGCAGGGAAAGCCATAACTGAGCAGAAAGCGCAAATACCAGTGTCGCCAGGCCAAAGCCGGCCACCGAGGCGAACATGATCAGGCCAACGTTCTTCTCCAGCTTGTGGCGGCTGAGCCAGATGCCCACCAGCAGTGCGCCGACCGATGGCGCACCGCGCAGCATCCCCAGCCCCCAGGGGCCAGTATGGAGAATATCGTGGGCGAAGATCGGTAACAGCGCCGTCGCGCCGCCAAGCAGTACGGCAAACAGATCGAGGGAGATCACGCCCAGCACATCTTTTCGCTCGCGGATAAAATGCACGCCGGCAAAGAGGTTAGTGAGATTCATCGGCAGGCGGGTTTGCGGCGGCCGCTCATAGCGCAATTGGCTAACCAGCACAATAGAGAACAGATAGAACAGCGCGGATACGCCGTACACCACTTCCGGACCCGCCACGTACAGCAGACCGCCAAGGGTGGGGCCGATAATCACCGCCGCCTGTCCTCCGACCGAACTGGCCGCCATCGCGCGCGCAAGGATTGGCGGCGGCACCAGTGCCGGCAGCATCGAGGTGATCGCTGGCCACTCCAGTGCTTTTGCCACGGAGATTAAAAAGACCAGCCCCCAAATTTCAATCTTGTCCGCCCAATGCAGCAGCGTCAGCGCGACCAGTCCGATTAATGCTATCCATTCAATAAACTGACCAAGCAGCACGATCCGCCGCCGATCGAACTGATCCGCAAGGTGTCCCGCAGGGAGAGCCAGCAGGACCGAGGGTAAGAATTGCATCAGGCCGATCATCCCGAGCGCCATCGCGCTATGGGTGATGGCATAAATTTGCCAGCTAACGGCAACCGAAAACATCTGAAAACCAAACGATGAACAGGTGCGCACCAGCCAAAAGGTGACGAACGACCTCTGCCGCAGCAGTGAATCTTCCGCTGCGGATACCTGTGAACCCATAGTCTTATCCCATTCAAAGCCAATATTCCGGCCAGCATCGTCGTACCGGCCTGATGCAAAGTCCGTCAGGGACTTTCATTATTTTTTACCACCTGACAAGGTGCGGTATCTTGTGCCTTCGGGCAGTGGCAAGGCGTGCGCTTTGCCATCCGGCGCTTAGTGTAAAGTGGTTTAAGTATATGCCTCCCCCGATCTCAGGTGTGTTATTTGCGGGGGGAGACGGGCATATGCTTTGCGTGTGGCCGGCGCGTGAGGGCGTTGAGGTGGATTTTTGCGCGTGGCGGGCTGAGGATATTCAAAAAACCTGCGGCATCCCGAGTTTTACGGATTCCATTGCCCATCTCGCTTTTTTCGCCAGTCAACATGGGATTAGCGGGTTTATAACTGGCTTGTCACAGCAGTTCTCGGAAGAAAATATACGGATTACCGGGCTCTACCCAGCGGATTTCGAACTGACAGGATTAGATACCATTATCGGGAGTCAATCGAGAATGGGGGAGCGTCTGATGAACGGGCGGTCGGTCTGGGAGAGGATGCGTTTTGTGCTGGCTCAACCGCGTCGTTGCCATCATAAGTCACATCTACTAGCAGGGCCCAACCCGCGAAGCACTGCAATCGTAGTGGGTGAAATCGAACTTCCTGCGCTTGCAGTACTTCACGCTAAACACAAGGGATGATCGAATAAAAAAGAGGGTTGACACGTTTACACGTTAAACATCCCCAAGGATTATCAACATGACGCGTATCGTGCCTGCCATCGCCCTCGGATTTCTGCTCCGCTCCTTTTCGTTATATGCCAGCCCGGTTGACTACCTTATTAATACGCAGGAAACCACCATTACTCTCTCCTGGCATGCATTTGGCGATATGTCTGAGGCCACTCTGAGAAAGGTAACGGGTGATATCGCACTCAATGCCGGAAACGATAGAGACGACAATATCCATGTTGCCATTCCGGTGGCGACGCTGAATGCCTCTAACCGGCTGTTAACCTATCAGATGAAAAGCGCTCTCTTTTTTGACGCTGAACGCTATCCGAACATCACGTTCACCAGTAGCCGGGTGGTGGCTCTGGGGCAGGGCCATTATCGGATTCTGGGCACCCTGGCGGTTAAGGATGTCGCGCGCCCGGTCATTCTGGATGCCTTACTGAACGGGAAAACCGCCGGACCTGGCGGGGCGGAGAACATTTCCCTGCATGCATCAACCACGATTTCACGCTCAGCATTCAACATGGCCAGTTTCGCGGCGTTGGTTGATGATAACGTGACAATCAATATTGCGATTCAGGCCCGCCTGCACCAGGCCGTCTAAACGCGCGTTAACTGGCGCGCCTCTTTTGCTATGAAAGCGCCGCCTGCAAGGTGAGCGCGTTTTGCTTCAGTTGGGAAGCGGGGTTACGGATGCGGATGGACAACGGACCAGAACTGGTCTCGCTGACACTGGCACAGTGGGTTGAGGATGGAGTTGATCAAACCGGGAAAGCCAACGCAGAATGCCTTTATCGCGCGTTTTAACCAGACCTACCGGACAGAAATCCGGGATTTTTATCTGTTCAGAACCCTGAATGAAGCGCGGGAAATCACAGCGCGCTGGCTGACAGAATATAACAGCGAGCGGCCTCATGAATCCCTGAATAACCTGACACCGGAAGAGTACCGGCTGATGGCTCAAAAACCGGAACTCTCAAAAAGTGCGTGCAACTGAAACAGGTGTGCTTATACCCGCTGCTGCTCATCGATAACTGGCGGATTACGCCCGTTGTTCCCGTGACGGCGAACCGGTGTCAGGGGGGTTGCTATCGATCCGCAGTGGCTGTTTGAATCGGCGTCGGGACTGAGGCTTAAAGTGAGAATCCCCTGGCCGAGTGGTCGGTTTTTTTCTTGCCGGGCGGCAGTGAAAATCGAGAGCGATTTATCCGGCAATGCTGGTGGGATGGCGTCCTTGTGAAAAGCGTTGAATAAGATCCTCCAGGTTATCGCCAGTGACCGGCGGTGAGATGAGATAGCCCTGGAAACGATCGATTCCCAACGCCTTCAACATATTGAATTTCTCCAGGCTATCAACCCCCTCAGCAATGCAACGACTGCCGGAGAGCTGGCAGTAATAGATCAGGCTTTTGATCAGCGCCAGAGCGTGCGGATCCCGCTGCAGATCGTTCACGATACTGATATCCAGCTTGTACTCATTAAAGCGCACGGTACGGACCG
>NZ_JBCNNS010000173.1:0-7460 GCF_039594335.1 Raoultella sp. | reverse complement strand
GATACTCAGATAGGCCGCGCCCATCGAAATATTACGTTCGGGATTTTTCAGCTCGCTGACCGACGGTTCGCCTCGCCAGCCCATGCGCTGGTAGACATCGCGGCCAGATGTCGAAGGCTTCAACTGCATCAGGCCTACTGCTCCGGATTTGCTGATAACCGCCGGGTTGCCGCCGGATTCAATGGCGATAATCGCCGTCACCAGCTGCGGGTCAACGCCCCACGCCGCACCGGCTTTTTCACTGATTGGCATCCACTGCATCGCCCGTTTAACCGGAACTTCAGCGTTCCACGGCGGATTACGGTAATCCTGCTTTGAGCTACAACCGACCAACAATACAACGATAAAAACACACCATCTCAATTTCACACATCTATCCTTATTGGCTGAAGTTTGCCGCCTGGAGATGACAATAATCGCTCCAGGCGGCATGATAACCCTTTCATTCTTAGCAAGGAATTGTCATGTCTCAGTTTTATCTGGTCGCCCCATCAGGTTACTGCCTCAACCAGGAGGCAGCATACCGCGGCGTTCAACGTCTGCAGGAAGCCGGGCATCAGGTCCTGCACCAGGAGGTCATCCCCCGCCGCCAGCAGCGGTTTGCCGGAACTGAACATGAGCGCCTGAACGACATTAACCAACTGGCTGCCCTTGAAGGGGGCAATCGCATCGTGATGGCGGTACGCGGCGGCTACGGCGCCAGCCGCCTGCTGCCGCACATCGACTGGCAGGCCCTCATTGCGCGTCAGCGACAAAACCCGCTAATTATTTGCGGACACAGCGACTTTACAGCGATTCAGATGGGCCTGCTGGCAAAGGGTAGCATAATCACCTTTAGCGGTCCGATGCTGGCCGCTAACTTTGGCGCCGAAGTCATGGACCCGTTTACCGAACAACACTTCTGGCAGGCGCTGCGCAGCCCGGAATTTACCCTCGAGTGGCAGGGCGACGGTCCGGATTGCCGGGCCGAGGGGATCCTGTGGGGCGGCAATCTGGCGATGATAACCTCGCTGATTGGGACGCCGTGGCTGCCGCAAATCACCAACGGCATTCTGGTGCTGGAAGATATTAACGAGCATCCGTTCCGCGTCGAACGGATGCTGTTGCAACTGCTTAATAGTGGTATCCTTGCCACTCAGCGCGCCATTGTCCTCGGCAGTTTCACCGGCGCCCGTCCTAATGATTACGACGCTGGCTATAATTTACCGCAGGTCTGTGACTATCTCCGCGCGCAACTCGCTGTTCCGCTCATCAGCGGGTTGGACTTCGGCCACGAGCAGCGAACCGTGACCCTGCCCCTCGGTGCGAACGCGCTGCTGGTGAACAACACGGCCACCACCACCTTAACGCTCCGCGGGCATCCGGTCCTGACAGAATAAAAACATCTGTTACACATTTTCGGATACTCTGCAGGTTGTTAAAATAATGTCACTTTCATAAAACCTTTACGCCAGTAAGGAGTACGTCAACTTTGGACGCCGGTGCGGTCATTAGTCTGTTTATTCTGGGTTCTGTATTAGTAACCTGTAGCATTTTATTAAGTTCCTTTTCCTCACGCCTTGGCATCCCGATTCTGGTTATTTTCCTCACCATCGGTATGCTGGCCGGCGTCGATGGTATCGGCGGCATCCCTTTTGATAACTACCCTTTCGCCTATATGGTGAGTAACCTGGCGCTGGCAGTGATCCTGCTGGACGGCGGAATGCGCACCCAGGCGAGCTCGTTTCGCGTCGCCCTCTGGCCCGCCCTCTCTCTGGCGACCGTTGGCGTGCTGATCACTTCCTGTCTGACCGGGATAATGGCCGCATGGCTGTTCCATCTCAATCTTATCGAAGGGATGTTGATCGGCGCGATTGTCGGCTCCACCGATGCCGCGGCGGTCTTCTCGCTGCTCGGCGGTAAAGGGCTGAACGAGCGCGTGGGCTCCACGCTGGAGATTGAATCCGGCAGTAATGATCCGATGGCGGTATTCCTCACCATTACCCTTATCGAGATGATTCAGCAGCATGAAACCGGTCTGAGCTGGATGTTTGCCGTACATATCGTGCAGCAGTTCGGCCTCGGTATTGCGATTGGTCTCGGCGGCGGTTATCTGCTGTTGCAGATGATTAACCGCATCGTGCTGCCTGCGGGGCTCTATCCGCTGCTGGCGCTAAGCGGTGGGATTATGATTTTTGCCGTCACCACTTCGCTGGACGGTAGCGGTATTCTGGCGGTCTATCTGTGCGGCTTTCTGCTCGGCAACCGGCCGATTCGCAACCGTCACGGGATCCTGCAGAACTTTGACGGACTGGCGTGGCTGGCGCAAATCGCCATGTTCCTGGTGCTCGGTCTGCTGCTCACGCCATCGGATCTGTGGCCTATCGCCATCCCGGCGCTGCTGCTGTCTATGTGGATGATTTTCGTCGCCCGCCCGCTGTCGGTCTTTGCCGGCCTGCTGCCATTTCGCGGTTTTACCCTGCGCGAGCGGGTGTTTATCAGTTGGGTTGGCCTGCGCGGCGCGGTGCCGATTATTCTCGCCGTCTTCCCGATGATGGCCGGTCTTGATAACGCCCGCTTGTTCTTTAACGTCGCCTTCTTCGTGGTGCTGGTCTCGCTGCTGCTGCAGGGAACGTCGCTCTCCTGGGCGGCGAAAAAAGCCAAAGTGGTGGTTCCTCCGGTGGGCTGGCCCATTTCCCGCGTCGGGTTGGATATTCATCCGGAAAACCCCTGGGAGCAGTTTGTGTACCAGCTGAGCGCCGATAAATGGTGCGTCGGCGCGGCGCTGCGCGATCTGCATATGCCGCCGGAAACCCGCATTGCCGCCCTGTTCCGCGACAATATTCTGCTGCATCCGACCGGCAGTACCCGTCTGCTCGAAGGCGATATTCTCTGCGTGATCGGCCGCGAACATGACCTGCCGGCGCTGGGTAAAATGTTCAGCCAGTCGCCGCCGGTGGCACTCGACCAGCGCTTCTTTGGCGACTTTATTCTCGACGCCAGCGCGAAATTCGCCGATGTGGCGCAAATTTACGGTCTTGACGGCGGGGAAGAGTTTCGCGAACGCCAGCAGTCGCTGGGGGACGTGATTCAGGATCTGCTCGGCGCTGCGCCAGTGGTCGGTGACCAGGTGGAGTTCGCCGGAATGCTGTGGACGGTGGCGGAGAAAGAGGAAGACCACGTGCTGAAGGTCGGGGTACGCGTGGCGGAGGATGAGGTGGAATGATCCGCCTCTTGATATTCGCGTCGGTTAATTACGTCAACGCATAAAGACCGTAGGTTCATTTCAATAAGCAAGAATGGCAACCCCTTCCCGGCTCATGCGGTTTGCAGCGCCTTTCGCCACTGTTGACGCGATGCTTTGTCTGGCCTCTGATGTAGATGGCAGAGAAGCCTTTTACGGAATATGTATTGCCAGGGGGCGCTTTTGCGCCTGCCCGATTGAGGGCGCAAACAGGCAGTCCAGCCACCTCAATGTGAAAAGCCCGCTCAGTCTGCACATAAGCGGGCCGGGTCCTTGCTGATGCGACAGCCCTTTGTATCAGCTGGTGCGCCATTTCCGGGTTAACGGTTTTTCAACCTCCACAATCAGGAACATCACAAATCCGATGACAAAAGTGATCACCCAATAGCGGAACGGCAGCGCGGTGGTACCAAACAGCATTTGCATAAACGGCGCGTAGATTATCAGCAGTTGCAGCGCCAACAGAACGCCGCTGACGATCCAGATGCCTCTGTTCGCCAGTAATCCTTTACTCAGAGAAAAGCCGTCGGAGACACGGCAGTTGAGCATATAAAACCACTGAGCGGTCACCAGCGTTTGCAGCAGGACGGTACGAATAAACTCCGGCGAGTAGCCGCGCGGCTGGAGCCAGGCTTCCAGAACAAAGGCGCTCACAGCGATCATTGAGCCAACAAAAACCACCCGCCAGATAGCGAAGCCATCCATAACATGCAGTTTAGGATCGCGCGGTGGTCGCGCCATAATGTTCTTCTCGCCAGCCTCAAATGCCAGGCCGAACGACAGCGTGGCGGAGGTCGCCATGTTCATCCATAAAATTAATACCGGGGTCAAAGGAATTAAGTTCCCCGCCAGCAGAGCAATAATGATTAATAGCCCCTGCGCCAGGTTGGTCGGCATAATGAAAAGGATGGTTTTCTTCAGGTTATCGTACACCCGCCGCCCTTCTCTGACCGCGCTGGCAATGGTGGCGAAGTTATCATCAGTCAGCACCATGTCGGCGGCCTCTTTGGTCACCTCGGTTCCCTTGATGCCCATGGCAATCCCGACATCAGCCTGCTTCAGCGCCGGGGCATCGTTCACCCCGTCACCGGTCATCCCCACCACCTCTTTTTTGCTCTGCAGCGCCTGCACCAGTCGGAATTTATCTTCCGGGCTGGTACGGGCGAAAATATCAAACTTCTGCGCGGCGTCACTGAGCTGCAGATCGTCCATCACCTCCAGTTCCCGCCCGGTAATGGCGGTGCCGGCGTTGCCGATACCCAGCATTTTGCCGATACTCATCGCGGTTTGCGGGTGATCGCCGGTGATCATCTTCACGCGGATCCCCGCCTGCAGGCAGTCGCCAATCGCCGTAATCGCTTCCGGACGCGGGGGATCCATCATCCCGGCAATACCGAGGAGAATCACCCCCTGCTGCAGATCCTGATGAGTCAGCTCACTTTGCCCGCTGGCCGCAGGTTTCCACGCTGCCGCGACCATTCGTAACCCTTCCCGCGCATACTCTTCAATTTTGGCTTCCCAGTAGGGCTGATTCAGCGGCTGCAGGCCGTCCTCCGTCTGTTGCTGCTGACAAAGCCGGAACAACACATCAGGGGCGCCGGTGATTAAGATCATCTCTTCATTACCGATCCGATAGAGCGTCGACATATATTTATATTGCGAATCGAAAGGGATCTTACTGCGCAATTCGGTTGCCACAGCCGGCAGCGCGACTTTCGCCGCCAGCACCTTCAGCGCCCCTTCCGTCGGACCGCCGGTAATTTTCCATAATCCGCTTTCATCCTTGATAAGCTGGCTGTCATTACATAAATCAATGGTCCTCAAATAACGCTCAAGCAGCGTACCGGGCGCGACTACCACCGGCCCAGCCCCATCTATCGGATGAATATTCCCGATCGGTTCATAGCTATCGCCTTCTACCCGATAGACGCAATCCGCCGTAATGACGGCTTTGACCGTCATTTCGTTCATGGTCAGCGTCCCGGTTTTGTCCGAACAAATTACCGTCATCGCCCCGAGAGTCTCAACGGTCGGCAGCTTACGAATTATCGCCTTCTGCCGCGCCATGGTCTGCACGCCCAGAGAGAGAATGATCGAGATAATCGCCGGCAAACCTTCCGGCACCGATGCCACCGCCAGGCTAATCAGTGAGAGCATCAGCTCTGAAACCGGCATATCGCGAAATAGCAGGCTGAAAACGAACAGCGCGGCCATCATCACCAGAATGATAATAAAAATGGCTTTGCCGAGCTTATCCATCTGTACCAACAGCGGTGTACGGTGCTTTTCAATATCCGCCATCATCTGGTTGATATGGCCCAGTTCGGTATCACCGCCAGTCGCCACCACCAGACCTTTACCGCCGCCAGAACTGACCGTGGTACCCGAAAACAGCAGGTTGGTGCGATCGCCGAGGGGAAGATCGCCACTTAGCGCTTCGGTGCTTTTTTCCACGACCGTCGACTCGCCGGTGAGAATCGCCTCTTCTACGCGTAGATTGTGGGCTTCAATAACCCGCAGGTCGGCAGGGATTCGGTCGCCTGCACGGATCACCACAATATCGCCCGGCACCAGCGCGGTGGTCGCCACCGTTTCATGGTTCCCCTGACGGATAACCACCGCTTCGCTGGCAAGCATATTGCGAATGCTCTGCAGCGATTTTTCCGCATTACTTTCCTGAATATGTCCAATCAGGGCATTGATCACCGCGACACCCAGAATCACCAGGGTATCGACCCAGTGACCCATGACCGCAGTCAGCAGCGCGGCTGCCAGCAGGACATAAATCAGGACATCATTGAAATGGGCCAGGAAACGGAGCCACGCGGGCTTACCTGGTTTTTGTGGTAGCGCATTCTCACCGTACTTCTGGAGTCGCGAGGCCGCTTCTGCGCTGCTAATACCTTCGGAGGAACTGTTGGTGCTGGTCAGGGTTTCATCGACGGAGAGCTTGTAGAACGGGCCTGCCGGTTTGTCTGTACTCATAGTTATCTCCTCACTCCTGTAACGGAAATCGGAACAGCATCAGGCCGCTCCTAACGCACAACAAAAACCGGAACATGGGCATAACGAACAATGCTTGCCGCTTCAGAACCCAACAAGTGGGTCTGAATATTGGGGTTACGCGAGCCAATAATCACCACATCCGCCTGCAGTTCGTCGGCCAGTTTGATCACTTCATCACGAATATTGCCGCTGCGGACATGAATATGGATGTCACTTTCAGCCAGATTGGATTGTTTGGCCAACTCGGCAAGTTTTTCCTCCGAGTTTTTAACCAGGTAGTCTTCCATTTTTCGCGCATCCGAAATAAACCCGCGCGTCAGCGCCGGGGAAAACAGAGGGTTTACGTGCAGCAGGTGGATGTTCCCGGAAGCGATTTGCGCGAGATACTGAGCGTGGGATAGCGCCTTGTCGGCAAGGCCAATCTCAAAGACATCAACCGGGACCAGAATATTTTTATACATAGAGACAATCCTTTTATTACCAATAGAATAGATGGCGAATAACTCCCAACGAGACGTTCTGAGGAAAATCTCAGAAACAAAGCTGGCACAGAAATCGGTATGACTAAACGTAGCACAGGACGGTTAACATGATTAAGCCACCAATTAATATATTGAAAAATATCACTGAGATACTCCCCTTCAGTCAATTCGGCTGAAAACGCCGCCAAAGCGTCGACATCAGGGCTATTTTTACTCTTTTTAACATTTCCGCTTTTCTACGACTATCCTCATAATCAGGAGCTGTAACGATTGCAAAAACCACCCCATAATTAGGTATATGAGGATTTACTTACTATATATCCATCACTAAAGGAGGAGCGATGTTTGGCTATAGTCTGTTTCGCCTGAGCCTGTTTATCGCCCTGGCAATCATTGCCTGTACGGCGACAGGATTATTCACCTATCTCGTCGTCTCTGCCCTGGCTGAATAAATCCGCCGGTTGTAACCAATATGTAAAATAAATCATTAAGCTTTGCGGGGAATACAGTGAACCGTTATTTTTTTCTCATTCCTGTTTTTATTTTAATAACAACAGCTTGCGACCAGAAAACGCCACAAGTTACGCCGTTGCCGCGGATGGTGAAAGCCGCTGAGGTCACCGCGGTAGGGGATTCACAGCAGCGTGTTTTCCCCGCACGCATTGAATCCGGGGACTCGACGGATCTCTCTTTTAAACGCGGCGGCCTGGTTGAATCGATCGACGTTCGCCAGGGGGCGAACATTACGC
>NZ_JBCNNS010000172.1:0-7485 GCF_039594335.1 Raoultella sp. | reverse complement strand
CATCGCTGAACCCCGCTAACCCGGCGGCCTGTAAGCCGTTGTTCCGTGCCAGTGGAGGCGCATTATAGGGAGTTCTCTGACGTTGACAAGCCCTGTTTAAAAAAAACTTTTCAACCGTCTCTTTTTTGTGCAAAACGCGATTAAAGTGGCAGTTTTTCCAGCGTCTCAAAGCCATAACGCTGTAAAACGGGCAAAAGTTGTTCAGTTTCGGCCGTCAGCGCCATGCAATAAGCAATATTCGGGTCACTGGATTTCGCATCTGGCGCCTCATGTTCCAGCAGCCAGACGGTACGACGAGCAATCGCAGCACCGGAATCAATCATCCGGGTACCTTCCGGCAGCACCTGCTGCAGCTCTTCCTGTAAAAGAGGAAAATGCGTGCAGCCCAGTACCACCGTATCAGGCGGCTCCGCCATTCGCAGCCACGGTCGCAGAATACGCCGTAGCTCATCCAGCGGGACCGGTTCACCTTGCAGCTTCGCTTCCGCCAGTTCAACGAGTTCAGCGGAACCCAGCATTTCTATCTTACATTCATTCGCGAAGCGGCTTATCAGCTCACGCGTGTAGGGACGCTTAACCGTTCCCCGTGTCGCCAGCAAGCCAACGACACCGTTCGCCGTCAAACGCGCCGCAGGCTTAATCGCCGGGACGACGCCCACAACAGGAAAGGCGAATTTTTCACGAAGGGCAGGAAGAGAAACCGTGCTGGCGGTGTTGCAGGCAATGACGGCCAGCGCCAGCGGATAACGTTGTTGAACGGCAGTGATAATTTCGAGCACGCGTTCAACGATAAATTCTTCGCTCTTCTCCCCGTAAGGAAAAGCAACGTTATCGAAGACGTAGATGTAATGCAGATTCGGCAGAAGCTGCCGAATCTCATGATAAACCGACAACCCACCGACGCCGGAGTCAAACACCAGCACGGTGGGGCGTGGATCAGAAGGTGTAGCTGCCAGACAAGTAGTATTCCCGTCCTGCAGTTTGGTAGCCATAAGCTGTCTCGTAATCTTTATCGAACAGGTTAGCTATTTTACCACGAACTGTCAGGTGCGAGGTGACCGGATATGACAATCCGATATCCCACAAACTTACGCCACCCATTTTCACACGTTCTGACGCATAGGTATTCGGATCGATCGCAACGTCGTAGCGAGTTCCCAGATAACGGTACGCCAGATTCCAGTCGAGATCCCAGACCTGCCAGTCCAGTTGATACTTAACCTGCTGCTTAGAGCGGCGAGCCAGTACTTCGTTGGTTTTCGCATTACGTGGGTCAACATAATCGTAAGAAATCTGATGGCCTACCGGGCCAGTGTCAAACTGCGCCGTGGCTTCCACGCCTTTGATACGCGCTTCATCAACGTTGTAGTAACGGTACGTATGCGGATCGCTGCTGATCAGATTATCAATATCATTACGATAACCTGTAATACGCCAGTTAACCGGTCCCGTCAGGCCTTCAAAACCGCCTTCCCACTGCTTACTCTCTTCCGGTTTAAGGTCTGGATTACCATAGTTCGCACTGTGGATCTGACTCATCGTAGGCGCTTTAAATGCGGTACCGTAAGAGGCTATCACGCGATAACCATCCACAAGCTCCCACGCTGCGCTGGTTTGCCATGTTCCATGGTTACCAAAGTTGGAGTTGTCGTCATTACGCGCCGCCGCTTCCAGCGTCACGCTGTTGAACTGCTGCATCGCTGAAACGAACACGCCGGTATTACGCTGCTCGTAGCCTTTATCCAGGTAGCCCGTTCCGGCCTGCGTCTTCTGCTTTTGCCAGTCCAGACCAGCACCAATGTTGCCATGACCGACTTCAACAGTATTGAGCCACTGGGTGGTGTACTGCTTCACATCATCCATCGTTGCGGAATCAGCATAGCGCCCTTTCTTCGGGTCATAGTTCTGATCTTTACTGCGCCCATAACCTGCCACCAGCTGTGACTGGAAAATCCCCTGGTTGTAACGTAGTCCCGTATCCCAGTTCTGGCTGTAGAGCTGGCGAGTATCCGGTCGCCCATCAACCATAAAGTTGGCGTCATAGTGATCGTAACCGTCATACGCAGTGCGGTTGTCATAACCAAAACCACGGAAGAAGCCGCTCACGCTGTCGGTAATCTGCTGTTCCACAGAGCCGTACAGTGACTTACTCATAAAGCCATCGCGGTCAGGCTGACGCGGTGCGTCCTGGGCTGCAATATCAAAACCACGGGTATAGGTATAGTTACCCGCCATCGTGATCCTGGTTTTATCAAGAACCTGCTGGAAAGAGCCATCATAGGTTTGGTAACCCTTAGACCCCACACCTGCAGAAATTTCCGCGCCCGGTTTATCGCGTCCGGTAATGATGTTGATCACACCGCCAATCGCGTCGGAACCATACAGGGCCGAACGTGGGCCACGAATGTATTCAATACGCTGAATCAGGGAAGTCGGGATCTGGCTCAGGTCGGGAACGTTGCTGATCCCGGCGTTATTCAAAGGAATACCGTCAATCAGCACCAGCACATGGCGAGATTCAGTTCCGCGAATAAAAGTCGAAGAGTTCGAGCCCATTCCACCGCTTTGCGCGATATCCACGCCAGGCAGACGTGACATGATTTCCACCACACTCTTTGCCTGCCAGCGTTCAATATCTTCGCGCGTCACAACAGATGTCGGAGCCAGAACGGTTTTTGCCGGTTGTTCAAAACGATTTGCTGTCACCACTAACGTGTCTGAATTGCTGTCTTGCGCCCAGCCAGAAAATGCCGTGACGGAGAGAGCCGTCATCAGCGAAGCTTTTTTAATCATTGTAAAAGCATCCGTAACATATAAAGGATGCCGCTGGTTTCATCAGTAGCACGCGATGATAGAAACCAAATGCGACGTATTCCGGCAGGTCTTCGGGCTTGGGGCGTGTTATGGATGAGGACTTCCCACCAGATATCGGCAGTGTCTGCACAATGCGTTCATCCCACCTTCCTTACCGCTGCGCGTCAGCCCCAGATTTACACTGGGTTCCCTTTTAACTCACAGGACCGGTTACACAATGCTATAATTAGAAACATATAGATGTCCAGACTTCTATAATTATATTTGATCCCTTATCCGGTCTGGACATCTCCTGCGCTTTCCCTACAATCCCCGCGTACTTATTTTATTCAGGATCCATCATGACCCCAGAACACCTTCCGACCGAACAATATGAAGCGCAGCTGGCGGAAAAAGTCGTCCGCCTGCAAAAAATGATGGTGCCTTTTGCCGCGCCGGTTCCGGAGGTGTTTCGTTCGCCGGTGAGTCATTATCGTATGCGTGCTGAATTCCGCCTGTGGCATGACGGCGACGATCTGTACCACATCATGTTCGATCAGCAGACCAAATCCCGGATTCGCGTCGATAGCTTTCCGGCAGCAAGCGAACTGATCAATCAACTGATGACTGAGATTCTTGACGGCGTGCGCGATAACCCGGTTTTGCGCCACAAACTGTTCCAGGTCGATTATCTGACGACCCTGAGCAACCAGGCCGTGGTATCGCTGCTGTACCACAAAAAACTCGACGATGAGTGGCGCCAGCAGGCCGAGATCCTGCGCGATACGCTGCGCGCGAAAAACCTCAACGTGCATCTGATTGGCCGGGCCACCAAAACCAAAATCGAGCTCGATCAAGATTACATCGATGAGCGTCTGCCGGTTGCCGGCCGCGAAATGATCTATCGCCAGGTAGAAAACAGCTTCACTCAGCCGAATGCCGCCATGAATATTCAGATGCTGGAGTGGGCGCTGGATGCCACCAAAGAGGCCACGGGGGATTTACTGGAGCTATACTGCGGCAATGGTAACTTCTCGCTGGCCCTGGCGCGCAACTTCGATCGCGTACTGGCAACGGAAATCGCCAAACCGTCGGTCGCGGCAGCGCAGTACAACATTGCGGCTAACCATATTGAAAACGTGCAGATTATCCGTATGGCGGCGGAAGAGTTTACGCAGGCCATGAACGGTGTACGGCAGTTTAGTCGCCTGCAGGGTATTGACCTGAAAAGCTATCAGTGCGAGACGATTTTTGTCGATCCGCCGCGCAGCGGGCTGGATAGTGAAACTGAGAAGATGGTACAGGCGTACCCGCGTATTCTGTACATTTCTTGTAATCCGGAGACTCTGTGCCAGAATCTGGAAACCTTAAGCCAGACCCATGACGTCACGCGTCTGGCGCTGTTCGATCAGTTCCCGTACACCCATCATATGGAGTGCGGCGTCTTATTAACCCGCAAGTAGGCGATTTTTACAGAACCCGGCACCACGATACTTGCCGGGTTCTGGTGTTAAGCGGTTACTCTGACGCCGCATCCTTACGGTTACGAATCCGGTAGCCGATCCAGAACACGGTAATCACCGACAGCACGGCCGGGAAGAAATTGGAGCCGATGTCCGGATATTCCGCGCGTACCACGGTGCTATACAGCAGAACACCGAGAATAAAGCAGGCAGCCGCCAGGCCAGGCAACCCCACGGGCATACTGCGGTTCTGGTAGCGCTGATGCAGACAGTAAATGGCCAACAGCAGAGACAGAACCGGGAAGATGGAAAAGGGAACAATCGAGCTGAACAGCGCGGCGAAGGTTCCATTAATGGATAAACCCGCGATCAGCGCCAGTAGCAGCGTACCTTTATCTTGAACTGAGTGTTTCATTGCTCGTCCTTCACGTTATTCGGAATGATTTGACATTTTTTCTTGTTCGCGGCGATACCAGTAATATGCGCCTTTCGAGATCATTCTTAGCTGCAGTACCAGTCGCTCTTCCAGTTGCCGGCGCTGTTCAGGGCTGACGTCCAGCGCCTCTGCGCCCGCGCTGAAAACGATAGTGACCATAGCTTCAGCCTGCGCTTCAGTAAAGGCGCGCGGCATATGGTTTTCGATTTCTAAATAATCGGCAAGTTCCGCGATGAAATGTTGAATTTCACGCGCCACGGCGGCACGAAACGCCGCAGATGTACCTGAACGTTCCCGTAACAACAGGCGGAAAGCGTTTGGGTTATTCCCTATAAATTCCATGAATGTGGAGACAGAGGTGCGAATCACGCTGCCGCCTTTGGCGATACGCTGCCGCGCCTGGCGCATCAGTTGGCGTAGCATGAGCCCGCTCTCGTCCACCATCGTCAGACCGAGTTCGTCAACATCGCGAAAATGGCGATAAAAGGACGTGGGTGCAATCCCTGCCTCGCGCGCAACTTCGCGCAAACTCAAGCTGGCGAAACTCCGCTCAGCACTCAACTGACTGAATGCGGCTTCAACCAGCGAACGTCGGGTTTTCTCTTTTTGTAGCGCTCTTACACCCATCACGATGTCTGAATCCTTCCAATAGACCTGCTGGCACTATACCAGAGATTAAAACTAATCGGTCTAGCCTGGTTTGTGAATGATTGTTTACGAGCCGAATCTGCTTTTATGCCGCAAAAAAGCACAACGATAATTGGGTTAAAGTCCAGCGAATGTTATCATCGTGTTTATTTTATGTATGAAACAGGTGAGTAATGCCATGTCACACTCTTGGGACTATGATGTAATCGTGATTGGTTCCGGCCCTGGCGGTGAAGGTGCTGCGATGGGACTGGTTAAGCAGGGCGCGCGCGTAGCCGTTATTGAGCGCTATCATAACGTCGGCGGCGGCTGTACCCACTGGGGTACCATCCCGTCGAAAGCCCTCCGCCATGCCGTCAGTCGTATTATCGAGTTTAACCAAAACCCCCTCTACAGCGACCATTCCCGTCTTCTTCGTTCTTCCTTCGCCGACATTCTTAACCATGCCGACAGCGTCATTAACCAGCAGACCCATATGCGTCAGGGTTTCTATGAGCGCAACCACTGCGAAATATTGCAGGGCAACGCGCACTTTGTGGATGAGCACACCCTCGCCCTGGAATGTCACGACGGTACCGTCGAAACGGTCACCGCGGAAAAATTCGTCATCGCCTGCGGTTCCCGTCCATATCATCCGGCTGATGTCGATTTTTCCCACCCACGCCTTTACGACAGCGATTCGATTCTCAGCCTGCAGCACGAGCCCCGCCATGTCATTATCTACGGCGCCGGAGTGATTGGCTGTGAATACGCGTCCATTTTCCGCGGTATGGAAGTCAAAGTAGATCTGATTAACACCCGCGATCGTCTGCTGGCCTTCCTCGATCAGGAGATGTCCGACTCTCTCTCCTATCACTTCTGGAACAGTGGGGTGGTGATTCGCCACAACGAAGAGTACGAGAAGATTGAAGGCGTTGATGACGGCGTGATCATGCATTTGAAATCGGGTAAAAAACTGAAAGCAGATTGCCTGCTGTACGCCAACGGGCGCACCGGTAACACCGATTCTCTGGCGCTGGAAAATATTGGTCTGAAAACCGATAGTCGCGGCCAGCTCAAGGTCAACAGCATGTATCAGACCGCGCTGCCACATATCTATGCCGTAGGCGACGTCATCGGTTATCCAAGTCTGGCATCAGCCGCTTACGATCAGGGGCGCATCGCCGCGCAGGCGCTGATTAAAGGTGAGGCTTCTGCCCATCTGATTGAAGATATCCCGACCGGCATCTACACCATCCCGGAAATCAGCTCCGTCGGGAAAACGGAGCAGCAGCTGACCGCCATGAAAGTACCGTACGAAGTGGGTCGCGCGCAGTTTAAGCATCTGGCACGTGCGCAAATCGTCGGCATGAGCGTGGGCACACTGAAGATCCTGTTCCATAGAGAAACGAAAGAGATCCTTGGGATTCATTGCTTTGGCGAGCGCGCGGCCGAGATTATTCATATCGGCCAGGCGATTATGGAGCAAAAAGGTGGTGGCAACACCATTGAGTACTTCGTCAACACCACCTTTAATTACCCGACCATGGCGGAAGCCTATCGGGTTGCCGCGTTAAATGGCTTAAACCGCCTGTTTTAACGCTTTGTCGAAATGGCCATCCATGGTGCTGCGGATGGCCTCCGCCAGATGTTCGTAGCGGCTGCGTAGCGGTGAACCGGGGCGGTAAACCAACCCGATGGTTCGTTTTGGCTCCGGCTTAATGCACGGGATATAGACCACCCCATCGCGTTTTCTCTCCTGCGGCACCGCTAAGGCCGGCAGCAGCGTGATACCGCTGCCTGCGGCCACCATGTTGCGCAGCGTTTCGAGGCTGGTCGCGCGGAAATGCGTATCTTCATCCGCACCGGCCTCAAAACAGAACCCCATCGCCTGATCGCGCAGGCAGTGGCCATCTTCCAGCATCAGCAGCTTTTCCCCGGCCAAATCTGACATCGGCACACGATCGCGATTTGCCCACGGGTGATCTTCGTAGATGGCCAGCATCATCGGCTCGTCAAACAGCGGTACCTCGATAAAGGCCTCGCTCTCTTTCACCAGCGCGAGGATCGCGCAGTCAAGCTTGCCGCTGTCCAGTTGGGCCAGCAGCTGATGCGTTTGCGCTTCATGCAGGTACATTTCCAGCTTTGGAAACGTCTGGTGCAGCA
>NZ_JBCNNS010000171.1:0-7517 GCF_039594335.1 Raoultella sp. | reverse complement strand
GATGCCGCGCAGGGGGCGGTGTCTCGGCTGGTGGCGAGCGGTCATCGGCGCATTGCGCTGATTAACCACGATCTGAGCTATCGCTACGCTCGCCTGCGTGAACGCGGCTATAAAAACGTGCTCCATGTGCGTGAACTGGCCTATCAGCAGGTGGTCTATGCCAGCGACCTCAGCGCCTCCGCCGGTAAAGCGGCAATGGAAACACTGCTGGCGTCCCAGGAGCGACCGGACGCGGTATTTGCCGTCGCCGACGCGTTGGCGGCAGGCGCACTGCGCGCGATTGCGCAGGCCGGACTGCGGGTGCCTGAGGATATTGCGGTCATGGGATTTGATGGCACGGAGCTGGCTGAGATGGTCTCGCCGCAGCTGACCACTGTGGCCCAGCCGTCGCGCGACATTGGCCGCACGGCGGTGAACCTGCTGCAAAAAATCGACAACCCGGACGCCACTGCCGAACGGGTGATGATGGACTGGCGCATCATTGCCCGCGCCAGTGCCTGAGGATTATCCGTGATGTGCCGCCGCCAGCGAACGAATATCGTTGCCGGTCGGCGACTGGTGGATACGCAGCCCAAATTCGTCAACCACGGCGAAAATGTGGTCAAAAATATCCGCCTGGATGCTCTCATATTCTGCCCACACCACCGTACTGGTGAAGCAGTAGATCTCAATCGGCAGGCCATTGGCGTCCGGCGCCAGCTGGCGCACCATCATCGTCATATCTTTGCGCAGCCGTGGGTGGTTACGCAGATACTCCTGCAAATAGGCGCGGAAGGTGCCGATATTGGTCATCTTGCGCAGGTTCAGCACCGAATGGTCGGCGGCGTTTTGCTGGTTCCACTCGCTAATCTCCTGATAACGCGAATCCATATAAGGCCTGAGCAGCCTGGCCTGAATTAAGCGCTGCTGCTCACGCTCATCGAGAAAATGGATACTGGTGGTATCAATATTCAGGCTGCGCTTAATGCGACGCCCGCCGGAGGCGGACATCCCGCTCCAGTTTTTAAATGAGTCGGACACCAGCGACCAGGTAGGAATCGTGGTGATGGTATTGTCCCAGTTGCGGACTTTCACCGTGGTGAGGCCAATATCAATGACCGCGCCGTCGGCGCCGTATTTCGGCATTTCCAGCCAGTCACCGAGCTTCAGCATGTCGTTGGCGGAAAGTTGAATGCCGGCAACCAGACCAAGGATCGGGTCTTTAAATACCAGCATCAGTACCGCGGCCATGGCGCCGAGGCCGCTGATCAAAATCGCTGGTGACTGGCCAATCAGTAATGAGATCACCAGGATGCCGATAATAATCGCGCTGACCAGCTTAATGCCCTGGAAGATCCCCTTCAGCGGCAGTTGGGATGCGGTGGCGAATTTCTGCGATAAATTGAGCACCACATCGAGCAGCGAAAAGAAAGAGAGCAGGGCATAGATCATGACCCACAGTTGGGCGCAGGTGGTTAATATATTGGCGGCTTCACTGCCTTTTTGTAGCCACAAAACCGCCTGCACATTGACGATAATCCCTTGCAGGGTAAAGGCCAGCCGGTGAAACAGTTTGTTCTGGGTGATGATTTGCAGCCACAAATGGCTGCTGGCCTGCGCGCGTTTTTCGAAGGCGCGCAGCACCCCTTTATGCAAAATAAAATGAACGACAATGGCCGTCAGTAAAATAATGCCGAAGATAATAATGAGTGAAGTGGTGGGGGTAATTGCGATGCCTAATGCGGCAATGTGTGAGATTAATTCCTGCATAACGTCTCCTGTACATCCAGCGATAATGATGACCGCTGGAGGTATATTATGCAAATCAGACGTTATGCCATCGTGGATTATGAGGCGGTAGCCACCGGACGAATATTGAGATGCTGGCGCAGCCACAGGGCGATTGCGCCTAAGAGCAGCATCATTGCCACTTCCACGGCCAGGAAATCGATCAGCGCCTGCGGATAGCCGCCGCCACGCTGGGCGAGGGTTAAAAACAGCGAGCCGAGAAGCGCCGGACCTAATCCCAGCGTCGCCTGCTGAAGGGTGCTCAGAATGGCGCTTCCGGCACCGGCATCGCTGGCGCTGATGTCACGCATGCCAATACGATAAAAACTGTTAACGATCAGCGCCTGGCCGTAGCCGATAAGCGCGGTAGACGGCACCATCGCCAGCGACGACGTTTGACCGCCGAAGTGGCTGAAGGTCGCCATCAGCAGCAGTAAGCCAACGATCTGCACCACCAGCCCAATCAGCAGAATACGTCCCATGCTGTAGCGGGCAATCAGCCTCGGCGCGTACAAAGCGGAGAGAAAATAGGCCACGCCGAGGGCGATAAAGCTGTTGCCTGACTGCCAGGGCGCCATGCCGAGACCGGCTTGCATGGTCAGAGCCATGCAGAACATGAAGCCGGACCAGGCGCTGAAGAACAGCAGGGCGATAGCCATTCCAAAGCGAATACTGGTGAGTTTCAGCAGCCGGGGCGGCAGCAGCGGCTGTTCGCCGCGCTGCTGCTTGCGCAACGCGCTGGTCCGCATCCAGACCAGCAGCGGCAGTATGGCCACCAGCAAAAGCTGGAGCGTCCACGGCCAGTGAAGTTCCGGACCCAACGCCATCGGAAACAGCAGGCAGCAGAGGATCAGCGCCAGGCTGATAGTGCCCTGCCAGTCGATAGCCGAATGGGCTTCGCGGCGGGTTTCCGGGACATAGCGGAGGCTAAACGCCAGTACCAGCAGGCAAATGGGGACATTGATAAAGAACGCGTTGCGCCAGCCCAGACCGGCGATATCCGCCGAGACCAGCCAGCCGCCGCCCATTTGCCCGACGATAAAAGCAATCCCACCAATTCCACCATACAGACTGATGGCGCGCGCATGAGCGGTGCCTTTCAACGTCACATGCAGGGTACTGAGGATTTGTGGCACGATCAGCGCCGCGCCTGCGCCCTGCAGTGTGCGGGCCGCCAGTAGCCCGCTGATGGAGTTGGCCATGCCGCACAACAAGGAGGCGAAGCCAAAAAGTGCGACCCCCCACATAAACAGGCGGCGGCGACCGTAGTTATCGCCCAGCTTGCTGCCCATCGCCAGGCACACGGCAAAAGAGACGCCGTAGAGGGCGACGATCAGCTCCAGTTGGGTGGCGCTGGCATCCAGCGAGTGGGTAATGGCGTCCAGCGCCACGTTGGTAATTGAGGTGTCGATCAGCGGCAGCATCTGGCCGGTCAACAGAAGCAGTAAACCGGCACGGCCGGGTGAAACAGCAGACGAATTCATCGGATCTCTCCATTGCGTCATTCAGCGGATAGCCGTAGCATTACCGATAAATTAAACGGGTACCAGTTCCTACTTATACTGGTATTAGCACTACCATGCTGGAGTTAATATGACGGGAATGCCGCAACGTGAAACGGTGCTGATAGCGCCCGACGATAGCCGTAAGCAGCTGGGCGCCTTTCTGCGCTCCCGACGTGAAAGCCTCGACCCGCAACGCCTCGGCCTGCCGCGAGTAGGGCGGCGGCGCACGCCCGGGCTGCGCCGGGAAGAGGTGGCGATGCTGGCCGATGTCGGCGTGACCTGGTACACCTGGCTGGAACAGGGGCGGGATGTCAATCCGTCGGAGGCGGTGCTGATGAGCGTCGCGAATGCGTTGCAGTGCAGCCCGCTGGAGACGCGCCATCTGTTCGTGCTGGCCGGGCTGACGCCGCCGGAAACCACACAGGTGAGCGTATGTGAGGGGATCAGTCCGGGGACCCGGCGGATGCTCGATAGCCTGATGCCGCAGCCGGCCAGCATCCAGAAACCCAATTTCGATATCGTGGCGTGGAACGACAGTTTTTGCCGGCTGATGGGCGTCGATTTTGCCGCGATTCCCGAAGAAAATCGTAACTGTATATATCTCTATCTTACCCACGACGCCTGGCGCAGCCGTATTGAAAATCGCGATGTGCTGCCGACGTTTGTCTCTTACTTCCGCGTGGCGATGGCCGAACACCGGGGCGACCCGCTGTGGGAAAATAAGTTGGCGCGCTTTTTTGCCGCTTCCGCCGAGTTTGAAGCGCTGTGGCATCAGCGCTATGACGTCCGCGGTGTGGAAAATCAGGTGAAGAATTTCAACCATCCGCAGCTCGGGCGCTTTAGTCTGCAGCAGATGTACTGGTATTCCGCCCCGCGTAATGGCTCCCGGCTGCTGGTGTACCTGCCGATGGACGAAGCCGGCGAGCAGGCGCTGGCGTGGCTGGATAAACAGGATTCTCTTTACTCATAGCGACAGGGAACGCAGATGAACGTGACCAGGAAACAACAGCGGGTGATTCAGCGCGCGCTGGATGAATGGCAGGCTGCGGGGGCGTTGAGCCACGCGGAAAGCCAGCGGCTGGCAGGCACCTTGCGGGTGAGCGCCTTTGACTGGCAGCGCCTGAGCCGCTACGCCTTCTGGACGGCGCTGGCCTGCCTGCTGATTGCGCTGGGCAGCGTATTCTCCGATAGCGAACTGATCGCGTGGTTGACGGATCTGTTCAGCAACTCGGCGCTGGCGCGAATTGCGCTACCGGCGGTGCTGGCGCTGGTTTGCTACTTTTGGGGATTTCGCCGTCAGCGGCGGGCTTCGCACTGGCACTACAGTAGCGAGGCGATTCTGTTTGTCGGCGTGGTGTTGACCGCGCTGGCGTTGTGGCAGCTCGGCGAGCGACTGGGTGACGGTAGCGGCCATATTGCGCCGCTGTTTCTGGTCGGTGGTGTTATCTATGGCGCCATCGGCCTGGCGGCGCGTTCCGGGCTGGTGTGGCTGTTCTTCCTGCTGACGCTGGGCAACTGGTTTGGTGCACAAACCGGCTACATGTCAGGGTGGGGCGCTTACTGGCTGGGCATGAACTATCCGATGCGTTTTGTGCTGTTCGGCGGCGCGCTGCTGGCGCTCTGTTTTATGTTGCAAACGTGGCTGCTTCAGCGTCGGCTGTTTACCGTCAGTAAGGCTATGGGCCTGACGTATTTGTTTATCGCGCTGTGGATTCTGTCGATTTTTGGCTATCGGGATCTCGATGCCTGGTACAGTATTTCACCGCTGCAGCAACTGCCGTGGGCGCTGCTATTCGGCGTCGCAGCGGGGGTCTGTATTTATATCAGTCTGAAAACGGATGACGGAATGCTGCGCGGTTTTGGCCTGACCTTCCTGGCTATCAATCTCTATACGCGTTTCTTCGAGTTTTTCTGGGACGGGATACACAAAGTGCTGTTTTTCCTGATTCTTGCCATCTCACTGGCGGTGATTGGCCGCTATGCCGAAAGAATCTGGCACGCCGGCGAGCGGCGTGCGCGGGAAGATTAAATCTCGGTGATGGTCGTCGTCTGCGGCAGGCGTGATTTCGGCAGCGTGGCGTTGAAATCTTCGGCGCTGTGGTGGCCGACCGGTACGATTACCATGCTGGTAAAGCCTTGTGCGGCCAGGTCAAATTCGGCGTCAAGAATCGTGGCGTCGAACCCTTCAACCGGCACGGCGTCCAGCCCCATCGCCGCGACGCCGAGCAGGAAGTTGCCGACGTTGAGGTAAACCTGCTTCGCCATCCAGTGGTGGTCGTCCTGCAGGTCTTTACGGTGCATATCGGCAAAGAAAACGCGGCCTTTATGGTTAGCCGCTTTGGCTTCCGGGGTGGCGAAGCGGCCATCGGCCTCTTCCTGGTCAACCACGCGCTCCAGCCAGGCGTCGTCCATGGCGGTTTTGGCGCAGAAAACCACAACATGAGAAGCATCAAGAATTTTACGTTCGTTGAAAATATAGATGCCGCTGGTGGCTTTCGCTACGCGCGCTTTCCCTTCATCCGTGCTGGCAACGATAAAGTGCCACGGCTGTGAATTGGTGCTCGACGGGCTGTATTGCAGCAGCGTTTTCAGGTTTTCGGCTTCTTCGGCAGTCAGTTTTTTCGTGGCATCAAAGGCTTTCGTGGAGTGACGCTTTAAGGCAACGGAAACGATATCCATAACTCTTCCTCACGGTTTATGCACAAGATAATTCGAGTTTATAGCCCCTTGCGGGGCATTTAGTGGGAGAAGAGTACAGCGAAGGCGGGGAAATGATAAGGGACAAAAATGCGATAACACTTATCGCGTTAGCCTGAAAATCCCACTGGGCGTAGCCGCAGCCGATCTTTTTTCGCCAGCTTATTTACCACTTGATTCCATGAATCATCGATAAGTTCGGCCAGCAGATCCTCGCTGATATCCTCGCCGGGAACGACGGTAATCCAGTGTTTTTTGTTCATGTGATATCCCGGCTCAATACTGCGGTAAATCTCCCGATTAAGCAGCGATTTTTGCGGATCGGCTTTCAGATTAACCAGCGCACGACCGCGAATGGTCATGGTGAGCATAAAAATACGCCCGCCAACTTTGAACACATCATACTCCGGGCCGAACGGCCAGCAGTGTTCGGTAAACGGATAGGTGAGTGCAATACGGTGAGCACTGGCGTGCAACGAAGTACGGTCCATCAGGCATTGTTCTCGTGAAGCGCCAGCCACATGGTCTCAAAACCGAGGGCGATCAGTTCACGGGCGCGCTGCGGATCGTGGCTGGCAAATTCAATAGTGGTTTCCGCCAGCGAAAGAAACAGAGCGTCGCCAAATGCGCTGTAGGCGTCGCTCAGAAAGACCGGCTTGACCGACAGCTGGCACATTTCGTTGAGCTCGGGGAACATCTCTCTCACGCGGGTTCGGGTTTCATCGGTGATGCGTTCGCTGAGCGCCATCCGGCGAATCGCATTGTGCTCCATCGGGTGGCGCATACTCCAGTCGATATAGCTGTCCCAGATAGTACGGGCGTTCTCTTTCGGTCGTTTTTCGTTTGGCGTCAGCCCGGCAACCATCGCCTTAACTAACCCGGACTTGAGCGAGAGGTACAGTTCGTTGAGTAACTCATCCTTGGTGGCGAAATAGCGGAACAGCGTCCCCTCGGCAACTCCGGCGCTGCGGGCAATGGCCGAGGTTGAGGCAGCGATACCCGACTGGGCAAAGGCGACCGTTGCGGCCTCCAGCAACGCTTGTTTTTTATCTTCACTCTTAGGACGAGCCACTACATTTTACCTCACGTGAAATGAAACACCGATCTAAACATGCCATGTCATGACACTGCAACGGTGGATGTTAAAAAAATGAAAATCGTCTTGACGCCTTTTCCTTTTCATCCTAATAATGAGTGCTTACTCACTCATAATCAAGTTATATCATTAAACTCTCATAATAGGGAGTTTCATCTGGTCAGGTTATGAACCGTGTCACTTTCAGCGTGGTCGTCATTATGTTATTAGCCTCAGCAACAGCTTTGCCGTTTGTCTTAAATGCCGGATTTGGCAGGGCGCCGCAGGGTGCACAGCTCAGTCTGGTGGAACAGTCGCCGCACTATCGCGATGGTCAGTTTCATAATCAGCTTCCCACACCGGGTTTCACCGGGCAGAAAAATATGCTGTCCGCCTGGTGGGAGTTTCTGGTGACTAAACGCGAAAATGCCCGTCCCGCTCAGCCGTTGCCGCTGGTCAATACCGATCTTGCC
>NZ_JBCNNS010000170.1:0-7673 GCF_039594335.1 Raoultella sp. | reverse complement strand
TGTGCGAGCGCGAAGAAGCAAAAGCGATGAGCGAGCACGATATGCTGCCGTCTGAACCGGTGACCATTGTGTTGTCGCAAATGGGCTGGGTGCGGAGCGCCAAAGGCCACGATATTGACGCGCAGGGTCTGAGCTATAAAGCGGGTGATAGCTGGAAAGCGTCGTCGAAAGGCAAGAGCAACCAGCCGGTGGTGTTTATTGATACCACCGGGCGTAGCTACGCCATCGATCCCATTACGCTGCCGTCGGCACGCGGTCAGGGCGAGCCGATTACCGGCAAACTGACGCTACCGCCGGGCGCCAGCGTTGAACATATGCTGATGGAAAGCGACGATCGCAAGCTGCTGATGGCCTCTGACGCCGGCTACGGGTTCGTCTGTACCTTTAACGATCTGGTGGCGCGCAACCGCGCAGGCAAGGCGCTGATTACGTTGCCGGATAACGCGCGGGTCATGGCGCCGCTGGTGATCGAAGATGATTCAGACATGTTGCTGGCGATCACCTCTGCCGGACGCATGCTGATGTTCCCGGTCAGCGATTTACCGCAGCTGTCAAAAGGCAAGGGGAATAAGATTATCAATATTCCGTCGGCGGAAGCGGCTTCCGGTCAGGATGGTCTGGCGCACTTGTTCGTGCTGCCGCCGCAGAGCACGCTGACTATCCACGTCGGGAAGCGCAAGATTAAACTGCGTCCGGAAGAGCTGCAAAAAGTCACCGGTGAACGCGGTCGTCGCGGCTCGTTGATGCGCGGACTGCAGAAAATCGATCGTGTGGAAATCGATTCGCCGCGCCGGGCATCGTCGGCGGGCGATAGCGAAGAGTAAGATGAGCATCCCCTGCGATCAGGTAGGGGATGCTAAAATTTGCCGCAAAATCGTTGTTTATTCAGGTGTTGCGATTAACAATAGGCGCAAAATCATTCAAAATACGTCGGGCGGTGAGCAAATGACACCCGACGCCTGCAATCTGCTAAACAGCGAGTCAGTACCCTCTACACGTGAGTGACGCTTAAACGCGAGACGAACGTGACAGGCGTGTCGTGCACGTGCGGTCACGATGTACCGGGCGATATCGTCGTTCGCGCATACGAACTGAAGTTTAACGGGTATCATTCTCAGCGGTTTGGGTTTTAGAGGTAGCTATGCTATTTATTTTTCGACTAATTGTTGTTGTTATTTATTGTATCTTTGTGTGCATATTTGGCTGTATTTACTGCTTGTTCAGCCCGCGTAATCCGAAACACGTTGCCACCTTCGGGCATCTGTTTGGCCGACTCTCTCCGCTGTTCGGCCTGAAGGTGGAAACGCGTAAGCCCGCGGATGCAGAGAGCTATGGCAATGCGATTTACATCGCTAACCATCAGAACAACTATGATATGGTGACGGCATCAAACATCGTACAGCCGCCGACCGTGACCGTGGGTAAAAAGAGCCTGGTGTGGATCCCGTTTTTTGGCCTGCTCTACTGGTTGACGGGGAACCTGCTGATTGACCGTAATAACCGGGCGAAAGCACATGGCACTATCTCGCAGGTCGTCGATACGTTTAAAAAACGCAAAATCTCTTTCTGGATGTTCCCGGAAGGTACGCGCAGCCGCGGTCGCGGTTTGCTGCCCTTTAAAACCGGCGCTTTCCACGCGGCTATTGCCGCAGGCGTGCCGATTATTCCGGTATGCGTTTCCAATACATCGAATAAAATTAACCTCAATCGCCTGAACAATGGTTTGGTGATTGTCGAAATGCTGCCGCCGGTCGATACCAGCCAGTTTGGTAAAGAGGGCGTACGCGCGCTGGCAACGCACTGCCGCGAGCTGATGGCGGCGAAGATTGAAGAGCTGGATCGCGAAGTTGCTGAGCGCGAAGCGGCGGCAAAGAAATAAACCAGGAACTGCTGCGATAACGTGAGCGCAGGGCTAGCGGGAAACGAATTCCCTTTTTGATGAGTTAGTATTCCATGGAGTTAATATGTCACTCAGTCGGCGTCAGTTTATTCAGGCTTCAGGCGTAGCGCTGTGCGCGGGAGCCATGCCGCTGAACGCAAATGCCGCCGGCCAGCAGCCAGCCTTGCCGGTTCCGCCGCTGCTGGAATCCCGCCGAGGTCAGCCGCTGTTTTTAACTCTGCAGCGGGCGCACTGGTCATTTACTCCGGGAACGCGCGCCTCGGTATGGGGCGTGAATGGCCGCTATCTCGGGCCGACGATCCGCGTGTGGAATGGCGATGATGTTAAGCTCATTTACAGCAATCGGCTGACGGAAAACGTCGCCATGACCATTCGGGGCCTGCAGGTTCCTGGTCCGCTGATTGGCGGCGCGGCGCGAATGATGTCGCCGAACGCCGACTGGGCACCGGTGCTGCCGATTCGCCAGAGTGCCGCTACGCTGTGGTATCAGGCGAATACGCCGAACCATATGGCCAGACAGGTCTATAATGGTCTGGCTGGCATGTGGCTGGTGGAAGATGAAACCAGCAAAAACCTCCCCGTTCCTAATCACTATGGTGTGGATGACTTCCCGGTGATTATTCAGGACAAGAGACTGGATAATTTCGGTACGCCGGAATACAGCGAACCCGGTAGCGGCGGTTTTGTTGGCGATACGCTGTTGGTGAACGGCGCGCAGAGCCCGTATGTCGAAGTGTCGCGCGGCTGGGTGCGTCTGCGCCTGCTGAACGCCTCTAACTCTCGTCGTTATCAGCTGCAGATGAGCGATGGCCGATTGATACACGTTATCTCCGGCGATCAGGGCTTTTTACCCGCGCCGGTTTCGCTGAAACAGCTGTCGCTGGCTCCCGGCGAGCGGCGAGAAATTCTGGTGGATATGACTAACGGCGATGAGGTATCGATTACCTGCGGCGAAGCGGCAAGCATCGTTGATCGTATCCGTGGCTTCTTCGAACCGTCGAGCATCCTGATTTCTACGCTGCTGTTAACGTTGCGTCCAACGGGCCTGCTGCCGCTGGTCACTGATAGCCTGCCGGTACGTCTGCTGCCGACGGAGTTCCTGCCCGGCACGCCGGTTCGCTCGCGGGATATCTCTCTGGGCGACGATCCGGGGATTAACGGCAATCTGTGGGATCCGCAACGCATTGATATCACCGCCCAGCAGGGCACCTGGGAGCGCTGGACGGTGCGTGCCGATCGGCCGCAGTCGTTCCATGTAGAAGGGGTGATGTTCCAGGTGCGTAACGTGAACGGAGCCGCGCCATTCCCGGAGGACCGCGGCTGGAAAGATACCGTCTGGATCGACGGGCAGGTGGAGCTGCTGGTGTACTACGCGCAACCTTCCTGGCCGCACTTCCCATTCCAGTTCCTGAGCCAGACGCTGGAGCTTGCCGACCGTGGCTCAATTGGCCAGATGCTGGTCAATCCGGCATCGTAATGCCTCATACCCTGACTGAATCGCGGTCAGGGTATAAGTAAATCTCCCTTCATTTCCATCATCGATCCGGCTTATAATCGCTGCCCTTTGATTATTTTTTTATCATTTTTCCCGGAAGCAATATGAGCGCAATATCCCTGATCCAACCGGATCGTGACCTTTTTTCCTGGCCGCAGTACTGGGCCGCCTGCTTTGGCCCGGCGCCGTTCTTACCAATGTCACGCGAAGAGATGGATCAACTTGGCTGGGATAGCTGCGACATTATTCTGGTCACCGGCGATGCGTATGTAGACCATCCGAGCTTTGGTATGGCGATTTGCGGACGCATGCTGGAAGCGCAGGGATTCCGCGTCGGGATTATTTCCCAGCCTGACTGGAATAATAAAAATGACTTTATGCGCCTCGGCAAACCGAACCTGTTCTTTGGGGTCACCGCCGGTAATATGGACTCGATGATCAACCGCTACACTGCCGACCGCAAGCTGCGTCACGACGATGCATATACCGCGGGCAATGTTGCCGGTAAACGTCCTGACCGCGCCACGCTGGTCTATACCCAGCGCTGTAAAGAAGCGTGGAAAGATGTCCCGGTGATCCTCGGGGGGATCGAGGCCAGCCTGCGCCGTACCGCGCATTATGATTACTGGTCTGATACCGTGCGTCGTTCGGTGCTGGTCGATTCGAAGGCCGATATGCTGATGTTTGGCAACGGCGAGCGTCCGCTGGTTGAAGTGGCGCATCGTCTGGCCGCCGGTGAGCCGATTGGCCAAATTCGCGATGTGCGTAATACTGCCATTATGGTCAAAGAGGCGCTGCCGGGCTGGAGCGGTGTGGACTCTACCCGCCTGGATACGCCGGGTAAAATTGACCCGATCCCGCATCCGTATGGCGAAGACCTACCGTGCGCGGATAACAAAACCGTCGCGCCAAAACAAGAAGCCAAGCGCGTCACCGTGCAACCGCCGCGTCCGAAGCCGTGGGAAAAAACCTACGTCCTTCTGCCTTCTTTTGAGAAGGTCAAAGGGGACAAGGTGCTGTACGCGCACGCGTCACGTATTCTGCATCATGAGACCAACCCAGGCTGCGCGCGCGCGTTGATGCAAAAACACGGCGAGCGCTATATCTGGGTTAACCCACCGGCGATCCCGCTGTCGACGGAAGAGATGGACAGCGTTTTTGCGCTGCCATATAAGCGCGTCCCGCACCCGGCATATGGCGATAGCCGTATTCCGGCTTACGAGATGATTCGTTTCTCGATAAACATTATGCGCGGCTGTTTCGGCGGCTGTTCTTTCTGCTCCATCACCGAGCATGAAGGCCGCATCATTCAGAGCCGTTCCGAAGATTCGATCATCAATGAAATCGAAGCGATTCGCGACACGGTTCCCGGCTTTACCGGTGTTATCTCCGATCTTGGCGGCCCGACAGCCAACATGTATATGCTGCGCTGCAAGTCGCCGCGTGCGGAACAAACCTGTCGCCGTTTATCCTGCGTCTATCCGGATATCTGCCCGCACATGGATACCAACCATGAGCCAACGATCAATCTGTATCGTCGCGCCCGCGATCTGCAAGGCATTAAAAAAATCCTTATCGCCTCAGGCGTGCGCTATGACATCGCCGTCGAGGATCCGCGCTATATCAAAGAGCTGGCGACTCACCACGTTGGCGGCTATCTGAAGATTGCCCCGGAACATACGGAAGAAGGCCCGCTGTCAAAAATGATGAAGCCGGGTATGGGAAGCTACGATCGCTTTAAAGAGCTGTTCGATACCTATTCGAAGCAGGCGGGCAAAGAGCAGTACCTGATTCCGTACTTTATCTCTGCGCACCCGGGCACGCGCGACGAAGATATGGTGAACCTGGCCCTGTGGCTGAAAAAACACCGTTTTCGTCTCGACCAGGTGCAGAACTTCTATCCGTCGCCGCTGGCCAACTCGACCACCATGTATTATACCGGCAAGAACCCGCTGGCTAAGATTGGCTATAAGAGTGAAGACGTTGTGGTGCCAAAAGGCGACAAACAGCGCCGTCTGCATAAAGCGCTGCTGCGTTACCACGATCCGGCGAACTGGCCGCTGATTCGTCAGGCGCTGGAGAGCATGGGCAAGAAGCATTTGATTGGATCGCGCCGCGACTGTCTGGTGCCTGCTCCGACGCTGGATGAGATGCGCGAAGCGCGTCGTCAGAACCGCAATACCCGCCCGGCGTTGACCAAGCATACGCCGATTACGCATCAGCGTTCGAACGGTGGGGAGACGGCGAGGAAGCCGATAAAACGCGGTAAGGTCGCCAGCCGTTAAGTTTGTCGGATGGCCCGGCGGCGCAGCGCTGACCGGGCCAGTAAAACGGTGAACCACCGGCCGGATCGGCATCCGCGCCATCCGGCCTTTTTATATGTTATCCGCCGAACTGATCCGGATCCGGTCCCAGACGTTTGTTCTGGTCCAGTTTCGCCATCTCACCCAGTTCGTCTTTATCGAGACGGAAATCCCAGACGTTGAAGTTCTCCGCAATACGTGCCGGCGTCACCGATTTCGGAATCACCACCAGGCCGTTGTCCAGGTGCCAGCGGATAACAATCTGCGCGGGAGTTTTTCCGTATTTATCCGCCAGATGGTGAATAATTTTCTCATCGAAAACGCCTTCACCACCCTGCGCCAGCGGGCTCCAGGATTCGGTCTGAATTTTATGCGTAGCGTTCCAGGCATGAAGCTGACGTTGCTGGAGCAAAGGATGCAGCTCTACCTGGTTTATCACCGGCACGATGCCGGTTTCATCCAGCAGCCGCTGGAGATGGTGCACCTGGAAGTTACAGACACCGATGCTTTTGACCAGTCCCTCTTTTTGCAGTTCAACCATGCCTTTCCAGGCATCAACATAGCGGTCAATCGCCGGAACCGGCCAGTGCATAAGATAGAGATCGACGTAATCGAGCTGCAGCTTGCGCAAGCTCTCTTGCAGCGCTGCACGAGGACGTTTTTGGTCGTCGTTCCAAAGTTTAGTTGTGATGAACAGCTCATCGCGGGGGATGTCTGCACTGCGTAACGCATTGCCGACACCGGTCTCATTTTGGTAGGCGGCGGCGGTGTCAAAAGAGCGATAACCGACTTCCAGCGCCTTATGAATGGCGGAGACGACTTCCTCGTTGCCTGCTTTCCACACGCCGAGGCCCAGTTGCGGCATCAGGTTGCCGTCGTGCAGTTTTATAACGGTTGGATGTGTCATGCCTTCCTCCTGTTAATGAAACTCAGCGGTATACATTCCGCTAAGGGGTAGCATTAAGCCTGGACGAAATAGCTAAAAACGGTAGTAAAACTCTTCTCCTTCTCGCAAGTTTGCGGAAGGAGAAGAGAGGGGGAAAGGGAAAACTTAGCGTGCGGCCTCGTAAATCCGGCGGCTGACCTCAAGGGTGATGTCCTGATTTTCACCCAGCGCCGTCATGCCATGCTCTTCCAGTTTAGCCAGTAACGCCGGGATGGAGCTACCATCCAGACCATAGTCGGAAAGACGGGTCGGTACGCCAAGCTGTTCGAAGAAGTGGCGCGTCGCGGCGATAGCGGCATCGATACGTTCGTCTTCAGAACCCTCGGTAATATTCCAGACGCGGGCAGCATATTGCAGCAGTTTCGCACGTTTGGTATCGCGTTTTTCATTCCACAATTCCGGCAGAACGATGGCCAGCGTCTGGGCATGGTCGAGGCCATGCATCGCGGTTAACTCGTGACCCAGCATGTGTGTTGCCCAGTCCTGTGGAACACCGGCGCCGATCAGGCCATTTAACGCCTGGGTAGCCGCCCACATAATATTGGCGCGAACGTCGTAATTTTCCGGTTCCTTCAGCGCTTTCGGGCCCTCTTCAATCAGGGTCAGCAGAATGCCTTCGGCAAAGCGATCTTGAATTTTGCCATCGACCGGGTAGGTCACGTACTGTTCAACGGTATGGACAAATGCGTCAACAACGCCGTTGGCCACCTGACGCGGCGGCAGGGTATAGGTGTAAACCGGATCGAGGATCGCAAACACCGGCTGCACATGAGAAGACATAAAGGCGCGTTTGTCACCGGTGGTTTTACGCGAAACTACGGCACCTTTATTGGATTCGGAACCGGTTGCCGGCAGCGTCAGCACGGAGCCCATCGGGATGGCACTTTTCACATGGCTGCCGAAGGTTTCGAGAATTTCCCACGGATCGACGTTTTCATCATAGTGTGCCGCCGCAGCGATGAATTTCGTGCCATCGAGTACCGAACCGCCGCCGACGGCGAGCAGGAACGTGACGTTTTGTTCACGGGC
>NZ_JBCNNS010000017.1:0-50831 GCF_039594335.1 Raoultella sp. | reverse complement strand
CAGCCGGATGGCAGAATGTCCAACATAATACCCTAACCCGACGAAGCGAAAAAAAGAACTTTGCCATGAAATTAAATAGCCGCACGCAATCTGCACAAAATCCGCACAATAATTCCCCTGTTGTCCTGGTTCACGGTCTGTTTGGTAGTCTCGACAACCTGGGCATCCTCGCCCGCGACCTGGTGAACGACTACGATATTTTGCAGGTAGATATGCGTAACCACGGTCTTTCCCCCCGTTCACCGGAGATGACCTACGCGGCGATGGCGCAGGATCTGATCGATACTCTTGACGATCGGCAGATCGAGAAAGCCACCTTTATTGGTCATTCGATGGGGGGGAAAGCGGTCATGGCGCTCACCGCGCTGGCACCGGAGCGCATCGCTGGCCTGGTCGCCATTGATATTGCCCCGGTGGACTACCACGTGCGTCGCCATGATGAAATTTTCAACGCCATTAATGCCGTCACCGACGCTGGTGCCGCGTCTCGTCAGCAGGCGGCCGCAGTGATGCGGGAACATCTACAGGAAGAAGGCGTAATTCAGTTTCTGCTGAAATCTTTTGTTGACGGCCAGTGGCGCTTTAATGTGCCGGTATTATGGGATCAATATCCGCACATCGTGGGCTGGCACACGGTTCCCGCCTGGCCCCATCCGACCTTGTTCATTCCGGGGGGCAACTCTCCCTACGTCACCGATGACTACCGCGATACCCTGCTCGCCCAGTTCCCGCAGGCGCGGGCGCACGTCATCGCCGGTGCCGGCCACTGGGTACATGCGGAGAAACCGGAAGCCGTCCTGCGCGCTATTCGTCGCTATCTAACCGCTTTGCAGGCTTAACTGACTAAAAACTGCCCGACCGCGCTGCAGAATGCCCGCGGTCGTTGGCGCAGCGGTTCGCCTGATGTATTATGGCGCGCTATCTGTGTCGGCTATAGCCCGGCAACTTGTTTCCCCGAAGTCACTCTGAATCATGGCAAAAGAACAAACGGACCGTACGACATTAGATTTGTTCGCAACCGAGCGTCGCCCGGGTAGACCAAAGACCAATCCGCTTTCGCGCGATGAACAACTGCGCATAAATAAACGCAATCAGCTCAAACGCGATAAAGTTCGCGGCCTGAAGCGTGTGGAGTTAAAGCTCAACGCTGAAGCGGTTGATGCGCTCAACGAACTGGCGGAAGCTCGCAATATGAACCGCAGCGATTTGATCGAAGAGATGCTAATGAACCAGCTGGCAACCCTGCGCGGTTGGGACAAAGCCTGAAAATCCTTAAAAAAAAGACTTTCATGTAGCAGAGTGTGCAGTCGGGCGTGATTGCTGTTTCCGCGCCCTCCCCTGTTCTGCTATGATTGCCTTTATCTGCGGGCATTACGCCACTACCACATCATTAAGTTTCAAGAGGTTATTTTACTCATGGCAATCATCGGCATCTTTTTTGGCAGCGACACGGGCAACACCGAGAATATTGCAAAAATGATTCAGAAGCAGCTTGGTAAAGATGTTGCTGATGTTCACGACATTGCCAAGAGCAGTAAAGAAGATCTGCAAGCCTACGATATCCTGCTGCTCGGCATTCCGACCTGGTACTACGGTGAAGCTCAGTGCGACTGGGATGATTTTTTCCCGACGCTGGAAGAGGTCGACTTTAACGGTAAACTGGTTGCGCTGTTTGGCTGCGGCGATCAGGAAGACTACGCGGAATACTTCTGTGACGCGCTGGGCACCATCCGCGATATCATTGAGCCGCACGGCGCCACCATCGTTGGCCACTGGCCAACTGCGGGCTATCATTTTGAAGCCTCTAAAGGCCTGGCGGATGACGATCATTTTGTCGGTCTGGCTATCGATGAAGACCGCCAGCCGGAACTGACCAACGAACGCGTGGATAAATGGGTTAAGCAGGTCGCTGAAGAACTGCACCTCGAAGAGATCAAAAACGCCTGATGCCGGATGATTGTGTGGCGTTATCATAAATTTTCGCCGCATTAATAGATAGAAGCAATCAAACAAATAGCTACAAGTTTTTAACTTTTAATCACATATCTGTACAATGTCCTCTGATTTAACGAGGTCAGGTGACGCAGTTTGTAGCTGGTGCCTCGTTTTTGACAGCATACAAGGCCCGATACTTGCAGTTTTCATTTGACGATGGCAGTTCTATAATGAGACGCATTGCATCGGGTGATTCTCTGTATTACTTCCGCTGATGGAAGTAGATCGTTTAGCAACAGGACAGATTCCGCATGACTGACAACAATACCGCATTAAAGAAGGCTGGCCTGAAAGTCACACTTCCACGATTAAAAATCCTGGAAGTCCTGCAGGAACCGGATAACCATCACGTCAGTGCGGAAGATTTATACAAGCGCCTGATCGACATGGGTGAAGAGATTGGTCTCGCTACTGTTTATCGCGTGCTGAACCAGTTCGACGATGCTGGCATTGTGACTCGCCACAACTTCGAAGGCGGTAAATCTGTTTTCGAACTGACCCAGCAGCATCATCACGATCACCTTATTTGCCTCGATTGTGGCAAAGTGATCGAATTCAGCGATGAGTCTATCGAAGCGCGTCAGCGTGAAATCGCCCACCGTCATGGCATCCGCCTGACCAACCACAGCCTGTACCTTTACGGTCACTGTGCGGAAGGCGACTGCCGTGAAGATGAACATGCACACGACGCGCAGGAAAAGTAATTTTCCTGCCGCGTTAAGCGCAAAAAGCCAACCTGACAGTTGGCTTTTTTTATGCGTGGAATCTGCCGCTCGACCTTCCCTCCCGGGCGATGTTGCTTTACTGTGAAATTCCTTTCCGTCTTACCCGAGAATCGACATGGAACTTCGTCAGCTACGTTACTTCGTCCGGATTGTGGAAACCGGCAGCATGGGCAGCGCTGCGCTCGATCTCAATATTGGCGTCTCGGCGCTCAGCCAGCAAATGACACGCCTGGAAAATGAACTCTCCATTCGCCTGCTGCAGCGCACCTCACGCGGCGTCACTCCCACCAATGCTGGCCTGGCCTTTTACTCTCAGGCGCAGCTGGCGCTACGCCATGCTGATGATGCGATCCTTGCTGCCCGGGAAGCTCGCCTGTCCGGGCACGTCAGCGTCGGCATGGCTCCCAGCACCGCATCAATACTGGGGATGCCTTTTATTAATGCGATGCGGGAAAGCTATGCTGATGTGCGCCTGCACGTCGTGGAAAGTCTCTCCGGCAATCTGGAACGAATGATCAACACCCGCCAAATTGATTTAGCCGTCGTTTTCCAGAAAGAGAAAATCCTGCGCTGGAGCGCCAGACCCATCCTCGAAGAACGGCTATTTTTGATTGGAACCTACGCCGTACTGACCGAGATTGCTGACGACACCATTTCCCCCTCGCAGCTGGCGAATATTCCCCTGATTATGCCCAGTCAGGGTCACGGCCTGCGCGGCAGGCTAGAGGCTATCAGCCAGGAACATGCCCTGAAGCTGGACATTGCCGCCGAAATTGATGGTCTGACCCTACTGATGCGCGCCGTGCGCAGCGGTCTTGGAGCGACACTGCAGCCCGGGGCTGCAATTTCCCACCTTGATAAAGAGGCATTAAGAGTGATCGGCGTCCATAACCCGATACTCAGTCGCCCCAACTTTTTAGTGAGCCTGTCTGACGATGAGCTCACTCCGGCAGGCCTCGCCGCCCGCGTGGTGCTCAGCAAAGTCATGCGCCAGCTGGTGGAAACTGGCCACTGGCCTGGGGCCACTCTTTACGCCAACTAAAGAGGTCTTTAGCCGAGCAGCATAGCGCCCACACAACTCCTGCGTATACATTTCAATTACAGATTTAACAATTGGTTAAAGAGTAATGGAGTCTACGATGGTTGATGTACTGGTGATTGGCGGAGGCAATGCCGCGTTATGTGCCGCCTTAACCGCCCGCGAAGCAGGAGCGTCGGTGCTGTTGCTTGAGGCTGCCCCACGCGAATGGCGCGGGGGAAATTCCCAGCATACCCGCAATTTACGCTGCATGCACGATGCGCCGCAGGATGTGCTGGTGGACAGCTATACCGAAGAGGAATTCTGGCAGGATCTCTGGCGAGTCACCGAAGGCAATACCAATGAAGCGCTGGCGCGTCTGGTGATCCGCACCTCGTCGCAATGTCGCGACTGGATGCGCCAGCACGGCGTTAACTTTCAGCCTCCCCTCTCCGGGGCACTGCACGTGGCGCGGACCAATGCGTTCTTCATGGGTGGCGGCAAAGCCCTGGTGAATGCCTACTACCGGAGCGCGGAAAAGCTGGGCGTACAAATTCGTTACAATACGCCGGTGCAGGCGCTTGAGCTACGCAACGGCACGTTTGTCGCAGCCATCGCGGGAGAGGAGCGCATTGCCGCCAAATCCTGCGTACTTGCTGCCGGTGGTTTCGAATCCAACCGCCAATGGCTCCGTGAAGCCTGGGGGGAAAACGCGCGCGGCGAGTGGCCTGCCGATAACTTTCTCATTCGCGGCACCCGCTTTAATCAGGGGGTACTGCTCAAATTTATGATCGATGCTGGTGCAGATATTATCGGCGATCCCTCTCAGTCGCACTGCGTGGCGATTGATGCCAGAGCACCGCTGTATGACGGTGGCATCTGTACCCGCGTGGACTGTGTCTCGTTAGGGGTGGTGGTTAACCGTGACGCGGATCGCTTTTATGATGAAGGCGAAGATTTCTGGCCGAAGCGTTACGCCATCTGGGGACGTCTTGTTGCCCACCAGCCGGGGCAAATTGGTTATTCCATTATCGACAGTAAAGCGATCGGCCACTTTATGCCGCCGGTTTTCCCTGGCGCGCAGGCTAATACGCTGGAAGAACTGGCCCGCCAGCTAGGCCTGGATGCTATGCGCTTTACCCACACGGTGAATCAATACAATCAGGCCTGCCAGCCGGGACAATTCGATCATACCACCCTTGATAACTGCGTAACGGCCGGTCTGACGCCGCCGAAAACTCACTGGGCACGCCCGATCGATACCCCGCCTTACTACGGATATGCCCTGAGACCGGGGATAACTTTCACCTATCTGGGGCTGAAAGTGAATGAACATGCGGCGGTTCACTTCGCCGGACAGCCAAGCCGCAATCTGTTCGTTGCTGGCGAGATGATGGCCGGCAACGTGCTTGGTAAAGGCTATACCGCAGGCGTTGGCATGTCTATCGGCACGACCTTTGGGCGTATCGCCGGCAAAGAGGCCGCCCTGGCCGCAGGTAAGGAGGCGCACCATGAAGCCGCTTGAGAAATTAATCATCGAGGCTCAAATTCTTAGCGAGCCAGAAGCAGAAGTCGAACGCGTCATGCAGGTCTGTAATGCCTGTCGCTATTGTGAAGGCTTTTGCGCGGTGTTCCCGGCGATGACCCAGCGCCTTGAATTCGGTAAAGCAGATATTAATTATCTGGCGAACCTGTGCCACAACTGCGGTGCCTGTCTGCATGCCTGTCAGTACGCGCCGCCGCATGAATTTGCGATTAACGTGCCGAAGGCGATGGCAGAAGTCAGGCTGGAAACGTATCAACATTATGCCCAACCAGCCGCTTTCGGCGCGCTGTATCGCCGGGCGGGCGTGACCGTTACGCTGACGCTGGTCTTTGGCCTGATTCTCTTTTTACTCCTCGCGATGGGGTTGAAAGGCTCGCTGATTCATCCCCCTTTAGCGGGCGATTTCTACCAAATCTTCCCGCACAGTCTGCTGGCGTGGATGTTTGGTTCGGTGTTTATTGTGGCGATCGGTTTGCTCATGGCGGGCGTTGTCCGCTTCTGGCGAGAGATCTCTCCCGGCACGCCGCGCTCCGCAGACATTGCCGAGGCCTCACACAACGCGTTGACGCTGAAATATCTTGATGGCGGACACGGCAAGGGCTGTAACGAAGCGGATGATGCCTTTACGTTAATGCGCCGTCGCTTTCACCACTTCACCTTCTACGGTTTTATGCTCTGTTTCACTGCTACCCTGGTTGCGACGGGATATCACTACTTCGCCGGTTGGGAAGCGCCCTACCCGTTTTTCAGCGTTCCGGTGCTCCTCGGCACGCTGGGCGGTATTGGTCTTGTTGTCGGCCCGGCGGGCCTGCTGTGGCTGAATCTGAAACGCTCAGCGCTGCATGGCGACCCGCGGCAGAAGCCGATGGATCGCGGCTTTATATTGCTGCTGTTGCTGACCAGTCTGACTGGCCTGGGACTACTGGCGGGGAGAGAAACATCGTGGATGGGTATTCTGCTCGCCATCCATCTCGGCGTGGTCATGGCACTCTTTTTGACTATCCCTTACGGAAAATTTGCCCACGGATTTTACCGCTGCGCTTCTTTACTCAAATGGGCGATAGAGAAGCGCCGTGGAAAGCAAACGGGGGTCGCTGGCGACTAACCCACACACTCTTACCTCTATAAATACAAGATAAAGACAATGGAGAGCAAACCCTATGACTCAATCCACATCGCGCGCCGGAACCTTCGGCGCAATACTGCGTGTGACCAGCGGTAATTTCCTCGAACAGTTCGACTTTTTTCTGTTCGGTTTTTACGCTACCTATATCGCAAAGACCTTCTTCCCGGCGGAGAGTGAGTTCGCCGCATTAATGTTGACCTTTGCCGTTTTTGGCTCCGGTTTTTTGATGCGCCCTATCGGGGCTATTGTGCTGGGCGCCTATATCGACAGAATCGGTCGACGCAAAGGGCTAATGGTGACCCTGGCGATCATGGGCTGTGGCACGCTGCTGATCGCCCTGGTTCCCGGTTATCAAACCATCGGCATCCTGGCACCAGTGTTGGTTTTACTGGGGCGGTTGCTACAGGGGTTTTCCGCTGGCGTGGAGTTAGGCGGGGTTTCCGTTTATCTCTCTGAGATCGCCACGCCAGGAAATAAAGGCTTCTATACCAGCTGGCAGTCTGCCAGCCAACAGGTGGCGATCGTCTTTGCTGCACTGATTGGCTACGCTCTGAACGCCACGCTGGGGCACGATGAGATTTCCGAATGGGGCTGGCGGATCCCCTTCTTTATTGGCTGTATGATTATTCCGCTAATTTTTGTTTTACGCCGCTCGCTCCAGGAAACGGAAGCCTTTTTACATCGGACCCATCGTCCTGACACCCAGGAGATTTTCACCACGATGGCTAAAAACTGGCGCATCATCGGCGCTGGCACTCTGCTGGTGGCGATGACGACAACCACATTTTATTTTATAACCGTCTATACCCCGACCTATGGAAGAACGGTTTTGCACCTCAGCGCGCGGGATAGCCTGATTGTCACGATGCTGGTTGGCATTTCCAACTTTATCTGGTTACCAATCGGCGGCGCAATTTCCGATCGCATCGGGCGTCGCCCGGTGCTAATGGGCATTACCATACTTGCTCTGCTCACCACATGGCCAATGATGAACTGGCTTACCGCCGCGCCGGATTTCACGCGTATGACGCTGGTGCTGCTCTGGTTCTCGTTCTTTTTTGGTATGTACAACGGCGCAATGGTTGCTGCACTCACCGAGGTGATGCCTGTGTATGTGCGCACCGTGGGCTTTTCACTCGCGTTCAGCCTCGCCACCGCCATTTTCGGCGGCCTGACGCCGGCTGTCTCTACCGCACTGGTTCAGATGACTGGCGATAAGAGTTCACCGGGATGGTGGTTGATGTTCGCCGCACTGTGCGGACTCGCCGCTACCGCGATGCTGTTTGGTCGTCTCAGTCGCAATTATCAACCGGCGGAACATAAACTCTGAAACGCCAACGGGCGGAGATAATACTCCGCCCGTTTTCTTACTGTCGCCCGTTTTATTTCGTCGTGTTGTTGCTGCGAATCTCTTTCCAGATGCGATCGCAACGCGCTTTCACCGCCTGGTCGTTACCGGTACGGGTTGCCTGAATACACTGTTGGTAATCCAGAACGCGCACGCTTTCCTGGTTGGCAAACGCCTGATGCTGTTTCTCTTCTTTCAGCACGTCCAGAACGCTCTGACAGGCCTGAACCTTGTCCGGGTTGCCTTCCGCCGTATTGATACAAGCGCTATAAGCCTCTTTTAGTTTCGTATCTTCCTTCGGCGCGGGAGCCTGCGTACAGGCTGTCAGGCCCGATGCCATAACCGCGATGAGCAATAGCTTCTTCATAATTAACCTCTCAGGTTTGCGGCAGGTTTATGCCTGCCGCAGCGGCATCAGAAAATAGTGAACGGAGCGATAACCACGAACTTCACGTCACGCTCATCCTGGAAGATGTTGCCATAGCCACCGCTCCAGCTCGGGATATCGGAGTGGTTGTCGTATTGGGTAAAATGCAGTTTAAACAACGTTCCTTTGGCCCGACCGTCCTGTACGGTGTACATGGCATCCAGGCTATACGCGGACTCTTCCAGACGTTTGTCCGGATTGTAGTAGGCGTCTGGTGTGGACATTCTGCCCGGTTTGGCATCCCAAGCGTAAACGTATGACGCGCCAAACGCCCAGCCCGGCATATTCCAGTTTTTCATGTCATACATCGCGCCGAAGAAGACGGCTTTTTCACCGTTGGCGTTGAAGTCAGAACGGTTATCCCACCATATATCAAGACGACCGTTAGAAGAGGCATAGGTCGGGGTCATACGTTGCAGGAAGTAGCCCTGCTGGCCTTCAGCTTTTACCCAGGTGCCCTCCAGACGCAGGTCGAGGACGTCAGCGACCTTGTAGCCAAAGGTCAGCGCCTGCAGCCAGGCGGTACCGTCGTAGATATCGTTCGTACCGCCATTACTGACTTTGTCGCGCGTGCCATAGAACTGGTAGCTGGTGTTTAACGGTGTACCTGCGATATCAAATTTGTAGCTGGCCTTGGCAAAATACTGGTCGATATAGCCTTCAGCCTGACCAAACGCCGCTTCCAGCACGAGGTCATTTTTAAAATCGTATTTGGCGCCCAGGGAGTGCAGATAATCGACTTTGGTTTTCTTGTCGTTCTGGTAGAAATTATCCATTTCGATGTGCCACGGCGCTTTGTATTCGTTCGTCCACATATAGGAGAAACTCAGCGCACCGGCGTCACCGTAATCAAAGTTGGCCCCGGCTTCGGCCCCCTGATAAGTCCCCGGCATAAAGCTCCAGTGCGGAGCCAGCAGCGTTTGCCCGGCTGGCTGGATATAACCGCCGCGAGCCCATACCGGGCCATATTTAAATTTCGCCGCCGCTTTATACAGGCTGATCCCGCTCTTGTCGCCAGAATAATCTTCGTCGTAGCCTTTATTTTTCGAGGAGAAGGCAATTTCGTTCGGATGACCGCTTTCACTGCTTTCCGCCATTTCAATCGCGGTGAAGGCAGCCACGTCAATACCAAACATATCAGCAGCATAGCCGGACTGGAAATCCAGATTGGCGTTCCAGGTCGAATGGGAAAGGTTGGTTTTGTATTTATCACCGTCGGTCACATCTTTACGGTCGCGCTCACGCTGCCAATAATAGATGCCGCCGGTTAAGGTGGAATCATCAATAAAACCTGCTGCGCTGGCCTGCGGAACAACAATCCAGCCCGACATCGCGGTGACGGCGGCAATAGCCAGCGCCAGCGTACTACGTTTGCCACTAAACGTACGCATGTGCATATCCTCTTTGACGTTTTAAAAACGCGGTGCCAAAGGCAAGCCGCGAAAAAATAAATAAGACTGCAAAAAAGTGGAGCGGTAAAAGCCACATAACCACTGTTGATAGACTATTTTTCGTGACGCGAATTATCAATCTCTTTCGCCGATCAAAGCTTAAGATTATGACAAAGCGCACATATTCTATTTCTTTTTGTAACCAAATTAGCTCTCATACTTTTTTCGTGTAAGTAATTACTAAATCGAAAGAAAATAACGAATGAAAACGCTTACAGCCATTTTATATAGCGGCGGGAGGAGTGGCGGGCCTGACAGATATGGCAGAAAGCAAACAAGATTAATTCGCATCGCGAAAATATTAAGCTTAATCCCCTGATTCCAAAATAAAAAAACGCCGCGAAATGCGACGTTTTTACGCAGAGACGACAACCGGGTCGCGATAAAAAAGTTACTCGCCGACTTTCGCCCAGGTATCACGTAGGCCAACGGTGCGGTTAAACACCAGATGCGCTGTGGTTGCATAGCGGCTATCAAGACAGAAATAACCTTCACGCTCAAACTGATAGGCTTTGCTGGCTTCGGCACCGGCCAGGCTTGGCTCAGCGAAGCCCTGTTTGATCACCAACGATTCAGGGTTCATCACCGTCAGGAAGTCTTCTTCCGCCCCCGGGTTCGGCACGCTGAACAGACGATCGTAGAGACGTATTTCCACCGGCAACGCATGCGCCGCGCTGACCCAATGGATAACGCCCTTCACCTTGCGACCATCGGCAGGATCTTTGCTCAGCGTATCGGCATCATAGCTACAGAAGATCGTGGTGATCGTGCCCTCTTCATCCTTCTCGACACGCTCGGCCTTGATCACGTAGGCATTACGCAGGCGAACTTCTTTACCCAGCACCAGACGCTTGTACTGCTTATTCGCCTCTTCACGGAAGTCGGCGCGATCAATCCAGATCTCAGCGCTAAACGGTACTTCGCGGCTACCCATCTCCGGTTTATTCGGATGATTCGGCATCGTCACCATTTCGCTTTCACCCTGCGGGTAGTTTTCGATGACCAGCTTAACGGGGTCGATAACGGCCATGGCGCGCGGAGCGTTTTCGTTGAGATCTTCGCGGATGCAGGATTCCAGCGACGCCATCTCAATGGTGTTGTCCTGCTTGGTCACCCCAATACGCTTGCAGAATTCACGAATAGAACTGGCGGTATAGCCACGACGACGCAGACCGGAAATGGTCGGCATGCGCGGATCATCCCAGCCTTCCACGTGCTTCTCGGTAACCAATTGGTTCAGCTTACGCTTGGACATCACAGTGTATTCGAGATTCAGACGCGAGAATTCGTACTGACGCGGGTGAACCGGGATGCTGATGTTGTCCAGCACCCAATCATACAGGCGACGGTTGTCCTGGAACTCCAGCGTACACAGGGAGTGCGTAATGCCCTCCAGCGCATCGCTAATGCAGTGCGTGAAGTCGTACATCGGATAGATGCACCACTTGCTGCCGGTCTGATGATGATCGGCAAATTTAATGCGATACAGCACCGGATCGCGCATGACGATAAACGGCGAGGCCATATCGATTTTCGCGCGCAGGCAGGCTTTCCCCTCGGCAAATCCACCGCTACGCATTTTTTTAAACAGTGCCAGATTCTCTTCCACGCTGCGGTCGCGGTACGGGCTATTTTTACCCGGCTCTTTCAGCGTGCCGCGGAATTCGCGGATCTCTTCGGCCGACAGTTCGTCAACATAGGCCAGGCCTTTGCTAATCAGCTCAACGGCATACTGATGCAATTGGTCAAAATAATCAGACGAGTAGCAAACATCCCCGGACCAGTGGAAACCTAACCACTGCACGTCGTTTTTAATCGACTCTACGTATTCAATATCTTCTTTCACCGGGTTGGTGTCATCGAAACGCAGGTTGCATTGACCTTGATAATCCTGAGCAATACCAAAGTTCAGGCAAATAGACTTCGCGTGGCCAATGTGCAGATAACCGTTCGGTTCCGGCGGGAAACGAGTATGAACGGTGGTGTGCTTACCAGTAGCCAGATCTTCATCGATGATCTGACGAATAAAGTTAGTCGGGCGGGCTTCTGCCTCACTCATCGTGGGTTCCTCAAAGCGTAAACAACGTATAACGGCACATGATCTTACAAGCGGGGCGTAGAGACAACTATTAGTTACTGAAAATACGTATTTGAAGAAGATTATGGGGTCAGATGCGCCAAAAAAAAGCGGCGGAGGTTTCCCCCGCCGCTCAGGCATAAATGCTACTCAGGAGCCTTACTTGCCTTTAATCTCATACAGCGGCGTCTGGCCTGCCACAACCTTACCGGTAGCCTGAATCACCAGCGCACTGTAATCATCGCTGTTGCTGCACACGACCGGGCTGATCATTGAACGGGCATTGGCATTCAGGAAATCCAAATCCATTTCCAGAATTGGCTGGCCGGTTTGCACTTCCGCGCCCTCTTCAACCAGACGTTTGAAGCCCTGGCCGTTCAGCGCCACGGTGTCGATGCCCATATGGACGACGATTTCCGCGCCATTTTCCGTTTCCAGGCAGAACGCGTGGTTGGTGTTGAAGATCTTCACGACGGTACCTGCAGCCGGAGCCACGACGGTTTTGTCGGTCGGTTTCACCGCCACGCCATCGCCGACCGCTTTGCTGGCGAAGGCTTCATCAGGCACCTGCTCCAGCGCAACGATATCACCGGTAATCGGCGATACCAGCGCCGCAATAGTTTTGGCGTTAGCCACGGCCTGCGGTTTTGCCGTCGGAGCGGCGGCGGCCGGCGCAGCGTTGCCTTCTGCCGCAGGTACCGAACCCGTCGTTTTCATCGCATTAGCGATTTTTTCCGCCACGAAGCCGACAATAATCTGTACGCTCGTTTTGTTCAGACGAATCACGCCAGATGCGCCCAGACGTTTCGCCAGCGCCTCGTTCACCAGAGAAGAGTCCTTAACATTCAGACGCAAACGGGTGATACACGCATCGATACCAGTCAGGTTGTCAGAACCGCCGACGGCGGCGATGTACTGACGTGCCAGACCCGTCACATCCTGCTCTTTGCCACTGCTGACATTCACATCCTGACCATCCGCTTCGCTACCGGCAACGGCCAGTTCGCGACCTGGGGTCATCAGATTGAATTTAGTAATGGTGAAGCGGAAGATCACGTAGTAAATAACGAAGAAGACCAGACCCTGAGGGATCAGCATGTACCAGTGGGTTGCCAGCGGGTTACGAACCCAAAGCATCATATCCACCAGACCGGCACTGAAACCGAATCCTGAAATCCAGTGCATGCTGGCAGCGATGAACACAGAGATACCGGTCAGCACAGCGTGAATGACATACAGCACCGGCGCAACGAACATGAAGGAGAATTCCAGCGGTTCGGTGATCCCGGTAAAGAAGGAGGCAAAGGCGCCCGCCATCATAATACCCAGCACTTTCGCTTTGTTCTCAGGACGTGCGCAGTGGTAGATAGCCAGCGCTGCACCCGGCAGGCCGAACATCATGATCGGGAAGAAGCCCGCCTGGTAACGACCAGTAATACCGATTTCTGCTTTTCCTGCAGCGATAGACTGCGCGCCGCCGAGGAAGTTAGGAATATCGTTAATACCGGCAACGTCAAACCAGAACACGGAGTTGAGCGCATGGTGCAGGCCGACCGGAATTAGCAGGCGGTTGAAGAATGCATAGATACCCGCACCAGCAGAACCCAATTTCTGGATGTGTTCGCCGAAGTTTACTAAACCACCAAAAATGATCGGCCACAGATACATCAAAATGAATGCTACGGCGATCATCACAAAGGATGTCAGAATTGGCACCAGACGGCGGCCGCTAAAGAATGACAACGCTTTTGGCAGTTCAACACCACTAAAGCGATTGTACAGTTCTGCAGAAATAATACCGACGAGGATACCCACAAACTGGTTTTCAATCTTCCCAAATGCTGCAGGCACTTGATCAACAGGGATTTTTTGAATCATCGCCACCGCAGCCGGAGAGCAAAGAGTGGTTAAAACAAGGAAACCGACAAAGCCGGTCAGTGCCGCTGCACCGTCTTTATCTTTGGACATACCATAAGCCACACCAATGGCAAACAGTACTGACATGTGATCGATAATGGCGGAACCCGATTTAATTAATAATGCAGCCAGGGCGTTGTCCCCCCCCCAACTAACCGGGTCAATCCAGTAACCGACACCCATTAATATCGCTGCCGCCGGCAGCGTGGCAACCGGCACCATAAGCGCGCGGCCAACCTTTTGTAGATAACCTAGAATACTCACTTTATTCCCCCTATGAGACCCGGATAAGGCTCATTCAAAGCCAATTTTTTATTGTGTAACCAGGTTGGTTTTTTAACTTACTTGCAAAGTGTGTGGAAAATTAATTCGTATCGCAAATTAAATGCGTTTTTTTTGTGACAATAATCACCAAATATCGTATTAACCCCTCCCTTTGACTGGCTAACATCGAAAACTTATTTTATCATTCAAAAAATCAACACGGATTGACCCCGCTGGTCGTGGTGACTGTAATACTCTTAATAGTATGCTGGCGCCAATCCGCCAGGTTCTAATTTAACTATAGAGGTGAAGAATGAGACTGATCCCCCTGGTAACCGCTGAACAAGTCGGCAAATGGGCCGCTCGCCACATCGTTAACCGCATTAACGCGTTCAAACCGACGGCGGATCGTCCGTTTGTCCTGGGTCTGCCTACCGGTGGTACGCCTCTGACTGCTTACAAAGCGCTGGTTCAAATGCACAAATCAGGCCAGGTTAGCTTTAAGCACGTTGTAACCTTCAACATGGACGAATACGTTGGTCTGCCGAAAGAACATCCGGAAAGCTATCATAGCTTCATGCATCGTAATTTTTTTGATCACGTTGATATTCCGGCAGAAAACATTAACCTGCTGAACGGCAATGCGCCAGATATCGATGCAGAATGCCAGCGTTACGAAGAAAAAATCCGCTCCTACGGTAAAATCAACCTGTTTATGGGCGGCGTCGGCAACGACGGGCATATCGCATTCAACGAACCCGCCTCTTCACTGGCCTCCCGCACCCGTATTAAAACCCTGACCCATGACACCCGCGTGGCAAACTCCCGCTTCTTCGACGGCAACGTGGACCTGGTGCCAAAATATGCGCTGACCGTGGGCGTGGGCACTCTGCTGGATGCGGAAGAAGTGATGATTCTGGTACTGGGTCACCAGAAAGCGCTGGCGCTGCAGGCGGCGGTTGAAGGCAACGTCAACCATATGTGGACCATTACCTGTCTGCAGCTACACCCGAAAGCGGTTGTCGTCTGCGACGAGCCGTCCACCATGGAGCTGAAAGTGAAGACGTTGAAATACTTCAATGAATTAGAAGCCGAAAGCGTCAAAGGGCTGTAAGGTAGTCTCGTCCTGCGGCTTCTCCGCGGGACATTTCATTTTTTTGCTACACCAACTCCGCCAGGCGGCATCAAACCAACCCGATAAAAAGCCAGCCTGCAACAGAGTGTGTGTGAACCGGGGGTCGTAATGTATGCATTAACCCAAGGCCGGATTTATACCGGTCATGAAATTCTGGATGACCATGCGATTATCATCGCTGATGGCCTTATCGAACGAATCTGTTCACTGGCTGATTTGCCGTCGGAAATTGAGCAACGCACGGTCAATGGCGCCGTTCTTGCCCCCGGTTTTATCGACGTACAGCTGAACGGCTGTGGCGGCGTGCAGTTTAACGACAGCCCTGATGCCGTCACCGTCGAAACGCTGGAAATTATGCAGAAGGCCAACGAACGTTCTGGCTGCACCAGCTATCTGCCGACGCTGATTACCTCCAGCGATGATTTGATGAAACAGGGCGTGTGCGTCATGCGCGAGTACCTGCAAAAACATCCGAACCAGGCGCTGGGCCTGCACCTTGAAGGCCCATGGCTGAACATGGTGAAAAAAGGGACGCACAACCCGGACTACGTTCGTAAGCCGGAAGCGGCACTGGTCGATTTTCTGTGTGAAAACGCCGATGTGATCACCAAAGTAACTCTTGCCCCTGAGCGCGTCAGTACCGAGGTGATTCGTAAACTGGTGGCTGCCGGGATCGTCGTTTCCGCAGGCCACTCCAATGCCACGCTGAAAGAGGCGAAAATCGGTTTTCGTGCCGGCATCACCTTTGCCACGCATCTGTACAATGCCATGCCGTATATTACCGGTCGTGAACCGGGTCTGGCAGGCGCGATTTTCGACGAACCGGACGTTTACTGCGGTATTATCGTCGATGGCATGCACGTTGATTATGCTAATGTGCGCAATGCAAAACGCCTGAAAGGCGACAAGCTGTGCCTCGTCACTGACGCAACCGCCCCGGCTGGCGCGCATATTGATCAGTTCATTTTTGCCGGTAAAACAATATACTACCGTAACGGGCTGTGCGTGGATGAAAATGGCACTCTCAGCGGTTCTTCACTGACCATGATTGAAGGTGTCCGCAATCTCGTCGAACATTGTGGTATCGCGCTGGACGAAGTGTTGCGGATGGCAACGCTCTACCCCGCGCGCGCAATTGGCGTAGAGAAACAGCTCGGCAGCATCGCACCGGGAATGGTCGCTAACCTGACCGCCTTCACCCGCGATTATAAAATCATCAAGACCATCGTTAATGGTAACGAGGTCGTCACTGAGTAAGTAAAGAATGACAGCAGGCGGACATGCTCAAATTGGTAACGTTGATCTCGTAAAACAGCTGAACAGCGCGGCCGTGTATCGGCTCATTGACCAGAACGGCCCCATTTCGCGCATTCAGATCGCGGAACAAAGCCAGCTTGCCCCTGCCAGCGTGACGAAAATCACGCGTCAACTGATTGAACGCGGGCTGATCAAAGAAGTCGATCAGCAGGCCTCTACCGGAGGCCGCCGCGCCATCTCTATTATTGCGGAAACCCGCAACTTCCATGCTATCGGCGTGCGCCTTGGTCGCTACGACGCGACCCTGACCCTGTATGATTTAAGCAGCAAGACGCTGGAAGAAGAACATTTCCCGCTGCCGGAACGTACGCAGGAGACGCTGGAACATGCGCTACTGAACATCATTGCGACCTTTACTGAACGCTGCCAGCGCAAGATCCGCGAACTTATCGCCATCTCGGTGATCTTACCCGGGCTCGTCGACCCGGAAAGCGGTGTGATTCGCTATATGCCGCATATTCAGGTTGAGAACTGGGGGCTGGTTGAAGCGCTGGAAAAACGCTTTAAAGTCACCTGTTTTGTTGGCCACGATATTCGCAGCCTTGCGCTGGCGGAGCACTATTTTGGTGCGAGTCAGGATTGCGAAGACTCTATTCTGGTGCGCGTCCATCGCGGTACCGGCGCGGGAATTATCTCCAACGGCCGCATTTTCATTGGCCGTAACGGCAACGTCGGCGAGATAGGCCATATTCAGGTCGACCCGCTGGGCGAACGCTGTCACTGCGGCAATTTTGGCTGCCTTGAGACCGTCGCGGCCAATGCGGCCATCGAACAACGTGTGCGTTACCTTCTTGAACAGGGCTACCAAAGTAAACTGACCGCAGACGAGTGCACGATCAAAGCCATTTGCAAAGCCGCCAATAAAGGCGACGCCCTGGCCTGTGAGGTCATCGAATATGTGGGGCGTCACCTGGGCAAAACCATTGCTATCGCCATTAACCTGTTTAATCCGCAAAAAGTGGTGATCGCCGGCGAAATAGTCGAAGCAGAGAAGGTGCTGCTACCCGCGATTCAAGGCTGCATTAACGCTCAGGCACTGAAGGCGTTTCGCAAGAATCTCCCGGTCGTTCGCTCCACGTTGGATCACCGCTCCGCCATCGGTGCTTTTGCGCTGGTGAAACGCGCCATGCTCAACGGTATTCTGCTCCAGCGTTTGCTGGAAAGCTAACGCGGCTATATAGTTTCGCCTTTCTTCAACGATGTCGGACTGTCCATGACCATTCAAAACGTAATCTGTGATATTGACGGCGTGCTGATGCACGACAACGTGGCCGTACCGGGCGCTGCTGAATTTATCAAACGCATTCTTGAGAAAGATATGCCGTTGGTGATGTTGACCAACTACCCTTCCCAGACCGGGCAAGACCTGGCAAACCGCTTTGCGACCGCCGGGATCGACGTGCCGGATAGCGCCTTTTATACCTCCGCGATGGCCACCGCTGATTTTCTGCGCCGCCAGGAAGGCAAGAAAGCCTACGTGGTTGGTGAAGGCGCGCTGATTCATGAGCTTTATAAAGCCGGCTTTACCATTACCGACGTCAATCCAGATTTTGTTATCGTCGGTGAAACCCGTTCCTTTAACTGGGAAATGATGCATAAAGCGGCCTTTTTTGTCGCCAACGGCGCGCGCTTCATTGCCACCAACCCGGACACTCACGGTCGCGGCTTCTATCCGGCCTGCGGCGCTCTCTGTGCCGGGATTGAAAAAATCTCCGGCCGCAAGCCGTTCTACGTGGGTAAACCCAGCCCGTGGATTATCCGCTCTGCGCTGAATAAGATGCAGGCGCACTCCGAGCAGACGGTTATCGTCGGCGACAATCTGCGTACCGATATCCTCGCCGGTTTCCAGGCCGGTCTGGAAACCATTTTGGTTCTCTCCGGCGTGTCGACGCTCGACGATATCGACAGCCTGCCATTCCGACCATCGTGGATCTATCCGTCCGTTGCCGAAATTGATATTTTCTGAATAAAACCACGTCCCAGGACGTGGTTTTGCATTTCTCGCAGCCGAAAAAAGAATCCCATCTAATAAAATTGGCTTATTAATGAATATCCATCAATAAAGCCGCTTAAAAGATGCTCTTTTTTTAATATTCAGTAATCGTCATTGCGTTTTTTCTTTTATTGACTGTAAATCTCTTGCGCCCTCCTCTCCTTTACGGCATTTTCTTAGGCATGCACTGAGACTTCGCGATAAGACGACGTCTGCACAACATCACAACACGACAGGGTAATGGAGAAGGTTATGTGTTCAATTTTTGGCGTACTGGATATTAAAACTGACGCAACTGAGCTGCGTAAAAAGGCACTGGAACTTTCCCGCCTGATGCGCCACCGCGGTCCAGACTGGTCCGGCGTCTACGCCAGCGATAAAGCTATTTTGGTCCATGAGCGTCTGTCTATCGTCGACGTGAACGCCGGGGCCCAGCCGTTGTACAACGTGCAAAAAACCCACGCTCTGGCGGTAAACGGCGAAATTTATAACCACCAGGTGCTGCGTGCGGAATACGGCGACCGCTACACCTTCCAGACCGGCTCCGACTGTGAAGTCATCCTCGCCCTGTACCAGGAAAAAGGCCCGGCATTCCTCGACGATCTGCAGGGGATGTTCGCCTTCGCGCTGTACGACAGCGAACAGGACGCGTATCTGATTGGTCGCGACCATATCGGCATCATTCCGCTGTATATGGGCCATGACGAGCACGGTAACTTCTACGTCGCCTCGGAAATGAAAGCGCTGGTTCCAGTCTGCCGGACAATCAAAGAGTTCCCTGCCGGTAGCTACCTGTGGAGCAAAGACGGTGAAATCCGCCAGTACTATCAGCGCGACTGGTTCGACTATGATGCGGTAAAAGATAACGTCACGGATAAAAACGAACTGCGTCAGGCGCTGGAAGAGTCCGTCAAAAGCCATCTGATGTCTGATGTGCCTTACGGCGTACTGCTGTCCGGTGGACTGGACTCGTCGGTTATCTCCGCCATCACCAAAAAATTCGCCGCTCGCCGGGTTGAAGATCAGGAACGTAGCGAAGCCTGGTGGCCGCAACTGCACTCTTTCGCCGTCGGCCTACAAGGCTCGCCGGACCTGAAAGCCGCGCAGGAAGTGGCCAACCATCTGGGTACCGTCCACCACGAGATCCACTTCACCGTGCAAGAAGGCCTTGATGCCATCCGCGACGTTATCTATCACATCGAAACCTACGATGTGACCACCATCCGCGCGTCGACGCCGATGTATTTAATGTCGCGTAAAATCAAAGCGATGGGCATCAAAATGGTGTTGTCAGGCGAAGGTTCTGATGAGGTGTTCGGCGGCTATCTCTATTTCCATAAAGCGCCAAACGCCAAAGAACTGCATGAAGAGACCGTGCGTAAACTGCAGGCTCTGCATATGTTTGACTGCGCCCGGGCAAACAAAGCCATGTCAGCCTGGGGGGTGGAAGCGCGCGTCCCGTTCCTCGACAAGCAGTTCCTTGACGTTGCAATGCGAATTAACCCGCAGGATAAAATGTGTGGTAACGGCAAAATGGAAAAACATATCCTGCGTGAATGTTTTGAATCCTATCTGCCGGCCAGCGTCGCATGGCGCCAGAAAGAGCAGTTCTCTGACGGCGTAGGCTACAGCTGGATCGATACGTTAAAAGAGGTTGCGGCGAAACAGGTCTCCGATCAGCAACTGGAAACCGCCAGCTTCCGTTTCCCGTACAACACGCCGTCTTCCAAAGAAGCGTACCTGTATCGTGAAATCTTCGAAGAGCTGTTCCCGGTACCTAGCGCTGCCGAATGCGTACCTGGCGGCCCGTCAGTCGCCTGTTCGTCGGCTAAGGCGATTGAGTGGGACGAAGCGTTCAAAACCATGAACGATCCATCAGGACGCGCCGTTGGCGTTCACCAGTCAGCTTATAAATAAACAATTTATCCAACCAACGGACCCCAAGGGGTCCGTTTTTTTATTGCTTTTTTTGCTGCTGAAAAACGATAAATAACCAAGAATTGCCGATTATTCCATCACGCTGTTCGCAACCTAACCAAACAGTCACATTCCGGCGATTTTCATTGAAAAAGGGGTTGACGCTCGCAGGCCCAATACGCATAATGCGCCCCGCAACGCCGATAAGGTAACGCGAAAAAAGATGGCTACGTAGCTCAGCTGGTTAGAGCACATCACTCATAATGATGGGGTCACAGGTTCAAATCCCGTCGTAGCCACCATCTTTTTGCGGGAGTGGCGAAATTGGTAGACGCACCAGATTTAGGTTCTGGCGCCGCAAGGTGTGCGAGTTCAAGTCTCGCCTCCCGCACCATTCACCCAAAGCGTTGCACAGATGGGGTATCACCAGGCTGTAAGATGGCCATAAAGGCTGCCGTAATAAGTTTGTAGATAACCTCTTCTGGAAGTAAAAGATTTTTTGTTGGGGTATCGCCAAGCGGTAAGGCACCGGTTTTTGATACCGGCATTCCCTGGTTCGAATCCAGGTACCCCAGCCATTTTTCTTCGATGTTTGCGGCTCACCGCGACGATTATTGGGGTATCGCCAAGCGGTAAGGCACCGGTTTTTGATACCGGCATTCCCTGGTTCGAATCCAGGTACCCCAGCCATCGAAGAATTATGATAAAATTGGCTACGTAGCTCAGTTGGTTAGAGCACATCACTCATAATGATGGGGTCACAGGTTCGAATCCCGTCGTAGCCACCATATAAAGGAGTTATTGATTCATTTCGATAAATCCAGAAAGAATTGTTGGGGTATCGCCAAGCGGTAAGGCACCGGATTCTGATTCCGGCATTCCGAGGTTCGAATCCTCGTACCCCAGCCAATTTTAAAAAGTCGTTCACACTGTGGACGCACCCGTTGGGGTATCGCCAAGCGGTAAGGCTCTGGTTTCTGATACCAGCATTCCGAGGTTCGAATCCTCGTACCCCAGCCACTTAATAACAAAAAGCTCGCTTCGGCGAGCTTTTTGTTTTCTCCGCTCGGTTCAATACTCATCGCGGTGTCAACGCCATACGCAGGCAATGACGTACAACGCGTAGCAATCATATCCCGGCGAAGCGGCGCGCCAGCCGGGAACTGCGCTTACAATCCTAACGCGTATTTCAGCGCCTGACGCTTTAAAACGCCCGCATGTGCCGCGGCCATTAAGCCGATATTGCGCAGCACGCGCACCGGCGCCAGATCGTTGGTGAAGCCGGCATAAAACAGATCCATGCCCGACTGCATAATAAAATTATCCGCCCGGCGTCGCGCCTGGTAGCGTTTCAGTACCGGCAGACTTGCCCACGCCTCACTCCGGCCTTTCGCCTCACTCAGAATATCCAGCAGGGCATCAACATCGCGATAGCCCAGATTCACTCCCTGCCCCGCCAGCGGATGAATAGTATGCGCAGCATCCCCTACCAGCGCCAGCCCCGGCTGTACATACTGCAGCGCGTGGCGACGGGTCAGTGGAAACGCCCCGGAGTTCAGCGGCGTGACGTGCCCCAGTCGGGACGGGAAGTGGCGCGCAATCTCCTGCTGCAACTGCGACATACTGATGCCCTGCAACTGGCGAATACGCGCGGGTGTGTCATACCACACCAGCGATGCCCAATTGTCGAACAACGGCAGAAACGCGCGCGGGCCAGATGGCGTAAACTGCTGCCAGGTACTGTTGCCAGGCTCCTCTGCACACTGCACGCTAATTAACATGCAGGATTGCTGATACTGCCACGCGTGAACGCCAATTCCGGCCAGCTGGCGCACCTGCGAGTTTGCACCATCGGCCCCGATAACCAGACTGGCCGCACACTCGCCGCCGTCGGTCAGACGCAATGTCGTGCAGGTCTCCTCCCGCTGCATCTCCTGTAACGAGGAGCCGACCTGGAGCGTGATGCGCTCATGCGCCGTCAGTGCCTGCCATAGGGCGAGCTGCAGAACATTGTTCTCCACCATGTAACCCAGCTCAGGCAGCTTCAGTTCAGCGGCATCAAAGGTCACATGCGCGTCCTGCCATTCCCAGGTCTCGAGACGGCGATAGGGATGCGTACGCATGGCGCGCACCGCATCCCAGACGCCGAGGCTTTTCAGTAACCCGACGGAAGCGGCGCTAATTGCCGAAATACGCACATCCGGCGGCGCAGAGGGCACAAATGCCGGCGGGGCCGAGGTCTCGATGACCGTTACGGTAAAACCGTGCTGCGCCAGCCCCAGCGCCAGGGCTCCGCCAACCATTCCGCCACCCACGATGGCGACATCTGTTGCATGAATTGTCATGGCAATTATCCTTAAACCTGAATCCGCTCAGTTTACCGGATTTTTTCTCACCTCGTGGTGATAACGCTCGTACTGGTCAGGGCGCGACCAAAGCATTACAATACGCGCCCTGCAATCCTGGCTTTATACCCGCTATCCTTCACATTGCAGAGTCATTCCCGGTGAAGAAAGTAGCTTTGGGTATATCTACTTAAGCATGAGCAAGTCGATGACAAAAAAACTCCATATTAAAACCTGGGGCTGTCAGATGAACGAATATGATTCATCAAAGATGGCCGATCTGCTAGATGTCACACACGGGTATCAACTGACCGACGTGGCGGAAGAAGCGGATGTGCTGCTGCTCAATACCTGCTCAATCCGTGAGAAGGCTCAGGAAAAAGTCTTCCATCAGTTAGGTCGCTGGAAGCTACTGAAAGAGAAGAACCCCAACCTGATTATTGGCGTCGGTGGTTGTGTCGCTTCTCAGGAAGGCCATCATATCCGGCAACGCGCCCATTATGTCGATATTATTTTCGGGCCGCAGACGCTCCATCGCCTGCCGGAGATGATCAACTCCGTTCGCAGCAACCGCAGTCCGGTTGTGGACGTCAGTTTCCCCGAAATCGAAAAATTCGACCGTCTGCCGGAACCGCGCGCCGAAGGCCCAACGGCATTCGTCTCCATTATGGAAGGCTGCAATAAATACTGTACTTACTGCGTGGTGCCTTACACCCGCGGCGAAGAAGTCAGCCGCCCCTGCGACGATATTCTTTTTGAAATCGCGCAGTTGGCCGCTCAGGGGGTTCGTGAAGTCAACCTGCTGGGTCAAAACGTCAATGCCTGGCGTGGCGAGAACTACGATGGAACGACCGGCAATTTTGCCGATCTGTTGCGTCTGGTGGCGGCGATCGACGGTATCGACCGCATTCGCTTTACCACCAGCCACCCGATCGAGTTTACCGATGACATCATTGAGGTCTATCGCGATACGCCGGAGCTGGTGAGCTTCCTGCATTTACCGGTGCAAAGCGGTTCTGACCGGGTGCTGAACCTGATGGGGCGCACTCATACGGCGCTGGAATACAAAGCGATTATCCGCAAGCTGTACGAAGCGCGCCCGAATATCCAGATTAGCTCTGACTTTATCGTTGGCTTCCCTGGCGAAACCAATGAAGATTTCGAAAAGACCATGAAGCTGATTGCCGATGTCAATCACGACATGAGCTACAGCTTTATCTTCTCTGCCCGACCGGGAACTCCGGCGGCGGATATGATCGACGACGTCCCGGAGAAGGATAAGAAGCAGCGCCTGTATATTCTGCAGGAGCGCATCAACCAGCAGGCTATGGCCTGGAGCCGCCGCATGCTTGGCACCACCCAACGCATTCTGGTTGAAGGCACCTCCCGCAAAAGCATCATGGAACTTTCAGGGCGCACCGAGAACAACCGGGTAGTCAACTTCGAAGGCACACCGGATATGGTCGGTAAGTTTGTCGATGTCGAAATCGTTGACGTTTATACCAACTCGCTGCGCGGTAAAATTGTGCGTACCGAAGAGGAGATGGGGCTGCGTATCGCGGAATCGCCGGAATCCGTTATCGCCCGTACCCGCAAAGAAAACGACCTCGGCGTCGGAACCTACCAGCCGTGATCCGTTCAGGCCTGCCGACCCCGGCAGGCCTTGTATTTCCTCTCCCCGGCCCAATATTCATCGCAATGCTTGCGCCATATTCCCATGACGTGAATAATTTCCTTACTGGCCGGAAACGTTCGCTATCCGGCAAAACGCGTAAAGAGGAACAGTTTGAACATAGAAACCCGTGAAATTACCCTGGAGCCAGCGGATAACGCACGCCTGCTGGGGCTGTGTGGCCCGTTTGACGACAACATCAAACAGCTGGAACGTCGATTAGGCATCGAAATTAATCGCCGTGACAATCACTTTAAACTGACCGGGCGCATGATATGCGTGAACGCGGCGGCCGATATCCTGCGCAGCCTGTACGTCGATACTGCGCCGATGCGCGGACAGATTCAGGATATTGAACCGGAACAGATTCATCTGGCCATTAAAGAGGCGCGAGTACTGGAACAAAGCGCCGAGAGCGTGCCGGAGTACGGCAAAGCCGTCAATATCAAGACCAGGCGTGGCGTGATTAAGCCGCGTACGCCAAACCAGGCGCAGTACATCGCCAATATCCTCGATCATGATATTACCTTTGGCGTCGGCCCTGCCGGGACCGGGAAAACCTACCTTGCGGTTGCCGCTGCGGTTGACGCGCTCGAACGCCAGGACGTACGCCGTATTCTGCTCACCCGTCCTGCCGTCGAAGCCGGGGAAAAGCTCGGCTTCCTGCCCGGTGACCTGAGCCAGAAAGTCGATCCGTACCTACGTCCGCTGTACGATGCGCTGTTCGAAATGCTCGGCTTTGAGAAGGTCGAGAAACTGATTGAGCGCAACGTTATCGAAGTCGCGCCGCTGGCCTATATGCGTGGCCGAACGCTGAACGACGCGTTTATTATTCTCGATGAAAGCCAAAACACCACCATCGAACAGATGAAAATGTTCCTGACCCGTATCGGTTTTAACTCAAAAGCGGTAATCACCGGCGACGTCACTCAAATAGACCTGCCGCGCAGCACCAAGTCCGGCCTGCGCCACGCTATTGAGGTGCTGGCGGAAGTCGATGAAATCAGCTTCAATTTCTTCCATAGCGAAGATGTAGTACGCCACCCGGTAGTTGCCCGCATCGTGAATGCTTATGAAGCGTGGGAAGAAGCTGACCAGAAACGTAAAGCAGAACTGGCCGCTGAGCGCAAACGCGAAGCCCAGGAACAGGAGCAGAAATGAGTCAGGTTATTCTCGATTTACAGCTGGCTTGCGAAGATAACGCGGGGTTGCCGGATGAAACTCAGTTTCAACGCTGGGTGGACGCCGTCATTCCTCAGTTCCAGGAGGAGTCAGAAGTGACCGTGCGCCTGGTAGACGAAGCCGAAAGCCATGAGCTGAATCTGACCTATCGCGGCAAGGATAAGCCGACAAACGTACTGTCGTTTCCGTTTGAAGCTCCGCCGGGTATTGAACTGCCGCTGCTCGGCGATCTGATCATCTGCCGTCAGGTCGTTGAACAGGAAGCCAAAGAGCAAGACAAACCGCTGGAGGCGCACTGGGCGCATATGGTGATTCACGGCAGTCTGCATCTGCTGGGCTATGACCATATCATTGATGAAGAAGCGGAAGAGATGGAAGGCCTCGAAACAGAGATAATGCTTGCTCTGGGCTATGAGGATCCGTACATTGCCGAGAAGGAATAAGCCTGCCTCCGGTTTACCGGCGATGGGCCCCCATGCCGTCCGGCGCTGAACACACGCGCGACGAGCGACAAATTAACTGACATGAGAACCCACACGACGCCATGAGCGACGACAATTCACACAGTAGTGACACAGTAAACAGCAAAAAGGGATTCTTCTCCCTGTTACTCAGCCAGCTTTTTCACGGAGAACCGAAAAACCGTGACGAACTGCTGGAGCTGATCCGTGATTCCGGGCAAAACGACCTTATCGATGAAGATACGCGCGATATGCTCGAAGGGGTCATGGACATCGCCGACCAGCGCGTCCGCGATATCATGATCCCCCGCTCGCAGATGATTACCCTGAAACGCAACCAGCCTCTGGACGAATGCCTCGATGTGATCATCGAGTCCGCCCACTCGCGTTTCCCGGTCATCAGCGAAGATAAAGATCACATTGAAGGGATTCTGATGGCCAAGGACCTGCTGCCATTTATGCGCAGCGACTCCGAAGCATTCAGCATGGAAAAAGTGTTACGCCCGGCGGTTGTCGTGCCTGAAAGTAAGCGGGTCGACCGCATGCTGAAAGAGTTCCGCTCCCAGCGTTACCATATGGCTATCGTGATCGATGAGTTCGGTGGCGTCTCCGGTCTGGTGACCATTGAAGACATTCTTGAGCTTATCGTCGGCGAGATCGAAGACGAATACGATGAAGAAGAAGATATCGATTTTCGTCAGCTGAGCCGCCACACCTGGACGGTGCGCGCCCTGGCCTCTATTGAAGATTTCAACAAAGCCTATGGCACTCACTTCAGCGATGAAGAGGTCGATACCATTGGCGGGCTGGTGATGCAGGCCTTTGGTCATCTGCCGGCGCGCGGAGAGTCTATTGACATCGATGGTTACCAATTCAAAGTCGCCATGGCCGATAGCCGACGTATCATCCAGGTACATGTCAAACTTCCTGACGATGCGCCGCAGCCGAAGCTGGAAGATTAATTACACGGGACGATCAACCTAAATGGTATTTGCCTCTCTCATCGAACGCCAGCGCGTACGTCTGCTGCTGGCGCTATTATTCGGAGCCAGCGGAACGCTGGCTTTTTCTCCTTATGACATCTGGCCTGCGGCAATTGTTTCGTTAATTGGCCTGCAGGGGCTGACCCTCAACCGACGTCCGCTGCAAAGCGCCTGGATCGGCTTTTTCTGGGGGCTGGGGCTGTTCGGTTCCGGCATCCACTGGGTCTATGTCAGCATCGCCCAGTTCGGCGGCATGCCCGGCCCGGTCAACGTGTCCCTCGTGGTACTGCTGGCGGCATATATGTCGCTGTACACCGGATTGTTCGCTGGCATCCTGTCGCGCCTGTGGCCCAAAACCCACTGGATACGCGTCGCGGTCGCCGCGCCGGTCGTCTGGCAAATCACCGAATTCCTGCGCGGCTGGGTTCTAACCGGCTTCCCCTGGCTGCAGTTTGGCTACAGCCAGATTGACGGCCCGCTGAAAGGGTTAGCGCCCGTGATGGGCGTTGAAGCCATTAACTTCCTGTTGATGGTGGTCAGCGGCCTGCTGGTGCTTGCGCTCATTCAACGTAGCTGGAAACCGCTGATTGCTGCCATCGTACTGTTCGCTCTGCCCTTCCCGCTGCGTTATATCCAGTGGTATCAGTTGCTGCCTGAGCGAGCAACTCAGGTATCTTTGGTACAGGGTAATATTCCCCAGGCGCTGAAATGGAATGAAAACCAGCTGGTGAATACGCTGAAAATCTATCTGGATTTGACGCAGCCGCATATGGGCTCATCCCAGTTGATCGTCTGGCCAGAATCAGCGATCCCGGATCTGGAAATCAACCAGCAGAATTTCCTGAGTATGATGGACGACCTGTTGCGCGCGAAAGACAGTTCGTTGATTACCGGTATTGTCGACGCCCGGCTTAACAAACAGAACCGTTACGATACCTACAACACCATCATTACGCTGGGCAAAGATAACCCTTACAGCTACGATTCCACTGATCGCTACAATAAGAATCACCTGGTGCCGTTCGGGGAATTCGTGCCACTGGAGTCTATTCTGCGCCCGCTGGCGCCATTCTTCGATTTACCGATGTCCTCTTTCAGCCGCGGTCCGTACGTGCAGCCGCAGCTGGTGGCACATAACATGAAGCTCACGGCGGCTATCTGCTACGAGATTATTCTCGGCGAACAGGTACGGGATAACTTCCGCCCGGATACCGACTACCTGCTGACCATCTCCAACGATGCGTGGTTTGGGAAGTCCATCGGTCCGTGGCAGCACTTCCAGATGGCGCGCATGCGCGCCCTCGAGCTGGCGCGTCCGCTGCTGCGCAGCACCAATAACGGTATTACCGCCGTCATTGGCCCGCGCGGGGAAATTCAGGATATGCTCCCGCAGTTCACCCGCGCAGTGCTGACCACTAAAGTCACTCCGACTTCTGGCCTGACTCCGTACGCCCGTACCGGTAACTGGCCGCTGTGGGCGCTGACCGCGCTGTTGGGTTTTGGCGCTCTGGTCATGAGCCTGCGCCAACGTCGTCGCTAGTCGTTACTGCCTGCGGATCGTATTGTCGATCCGCGCCCCCCGGCCGGTAACCATCGCCGGGGCCGCCTTTTTCTTCTTCAGACCTCTTGCTACTCGCCAACCTGGCACGACCATTGCTTAATATACTCATGTCACCGCAACATTCATTGCTGGTATAACCCGGTTGCACCAGCATCACTCACCTAAGGCACTAACCTGGTGCAAGGGACGATTTTTGCCTTTAAATGGTGCGGAGTACTTCGCAAAAATAAACAAAAAAGCAGCAAAATCTTTACATTAAGCCAAACTAAATGCTAACAAACACATACAAATGCTGCACGTTAGTATTGCAGCCATAATAACGCACACACACCTTCACAATGGGTATCAAAAGCGTCAGTGACGCTACGGATAAGGAGTTGGATATGCAATTACGTAAACTGGCCACAGCAATGCTGGTTATCGGTATGACCGCCAGTCTGGCGCATGCGGAAGATGCTGCCCCGGCAGCAGGCAGCACGCTGGACAAAATCGCTAAAAACGGCGTTATCGTTGTCGGCCACCGTGAATCCTCCGTACCGTTCTCTTACTATGACAATCAACAAAAAGTGGTCGGTTACTCTCAGGACTACTCCAACGCTATCGTTGACGCCATCAAGAAGCAGCTGAATAAGCCTGACCTGCAGGTAAAACTGGTTCCGGTAACCTCGCAAAACCGTATTCCGCTGCTGCAGAACGGCACGTATGACTTCGAGTGCGGCTCCACGACCAATAACCTTGAACGTCAGAAACAAGCCGCCTTCTCCGATACCATTTTTGTCGTGGGTACCCGCCTGCTGGTGAAAAAAGGCGGTGCAATTAAAGATTTCCCGGACCTGAAAGACAAAGCGGTTGTCGTCACCTCCGGTACCACCTCCGAAGTTCTGCTGCATAAGCTGAATGACGAGAAGAAAATGAACATGCGCATTATCAGCGCGAAAGACCACGGTGACTCCTTCCGTACTCTGGAAAGCGGCCGGGCGGTGGCCTTTATGATGGACGATGCGCTGCTGGCCGGCGAACGCGCGAAAGCGAAGAAACCGGATAACTGGGAGATCGTCGGCACGCCCCAGTCGAAAGAAGCCTACGGCTGCATGCTGCGCAAAGATGATCCGCAGTTTAAAAAGCTGATTGATGATACCGTGGCCAATGCCCAGACCTCCGGCGAAGCGGAAAAGTGGTTTGATACATGGTTCAAAAAACCGATTCCGCCGAAAAATCTGAATATGAACTTCGAACTCTCCGACGACATGAAGACGCTGTTCAAGACCCCTAACGACAAAGCTCTGAACTAATTAAAAAAACAAGGGGCAGGAGATCCTGCCCTCCCGATTGTTGTAACAGCACGGACAGACTATACGGCGGCTGGTCGTTCCCCAGCCGCCGCGAATACCGAAACAGGCTGCACAACGATCTTCGAGGGTAGCTATGCTACCCTTTTTTTTCCAGGAGTCATTTATGTCAATAGACTGGAACTGGGGAATCTTCCTGCAACAGGCCCCGTTCGGCAATACCACCTATCTGGGTTGGCTCTGGAGCGGCTTTCAGGTCACCATCGCCCTATCGATTAGCGCCTGGATTATCGCTTTTTTCGTCGGCTCGCTGTTCGGCATTTTACGCACTGCCCCCAACCGCTGGTTATCCAGTATCGGAACCTGCTACGTCGAACTGTTCCGTAATGTCCCGCTGATCGTTCAGTTCTTCACCTGGTACCTGGTCGTGCCGGAGCTCCTGCCGGAAAACATCGGCATGTGGTTTAAATCTGAGCTCGATCCGAATATTCAGTTCTTTCTCTCTTCGATGATATGTCTGGGGCTGTTTACCGCCGCTCGCGTATGCGAACAGGTGCGCGCCGCCATTCAGTCACTGCCGCGCGGACAGAAAAACGCCGGGCTGGCCATGGGCCTGACGCTGCCGCAAACCTATCGTTACGTTCTGCTACCCAACGCCTATCGGGTAATTGTGCCGCCGATGACCTCTGAGATGATGAACCTGGTGAAAAACTCGGCCATCGCCTCCACCATCGGGCTGGCGGATATGGCGGCACAGGCAGGCAAGCTGCTGGATTACTCGGCCCACGCCTGGGAATCCTTTACCGCGATTACCCTCGCCTACGTGTTTATTAATGCGGTGATTATGCTGGTGATGTATGTGGTTGAACGCAAGGTCCGCCTGCCGGGCAATATGGGAGGCAAATAATCATGTACGATTTTGACTGGAGCTCTATCGTTCCATCGATGCCCTATTTGTTGGCCGGGTTGGTTATCACCCTGAAAATCACCGTGACCGCCATCATTTTCGGTATCGTCTGGGGCACTCTGCTGGCGGTTATGCGCCTGTCAAGTTTCCTGCCGCTGGCATGGTTTGCGAAGACCTATGTCAACGTGTTCCGCTCGATCCCGCTGGTGATGGTCCTGCTGTGGTTTTATCTGATTGTTCCCGGCTTCCTGCAGAACGTCCTTGGCCTGTCACCGAAGAGCGATATCCGGTTGATCTCCGCGATGGTGGCCTTCTCGATGTTTGAAGCGGCGTACTATTCGGAAATTATCCGCGCGGGTATCCAGAGTATCTCTCGCGGCCAGTCGAGCGCCGCGCTGGCGCTGGGGATGACCCAGTGGCAATCCATGAAGCTGATTATTCTGCCGCAGGCGTTTCGCGCCATGGTGCCGCTGCTGCTCACCCAGGGGATCGTTCTGTTCCAGGATACGTCTCTGGTTTACGTTCTGAGCCTGGCCGACTTCTTCCGTACCGCCTCCACCATCGGCGAGCGCGACGGAACCCAGGTCGAGATGATCCTGTTCGCAGGCGCCGTTTATTTTGTCATTAGTCTCAGCGCATCGCTGTTGGTCAGCTGGTTGAAGAAAAGGACTGTGTAATGATTACCCTGAAAAACGTTTCAAAATGGTATGGTCACTTTCAGGTGCTGACCGATTGCTCCACGGAAGTGAAAAAAGGTGAAGTGGTGGTGGTGTGCGGACCTTCCGGCTCGGGCAAATCGACACTGATTAAAACCGTCAACGGCCTGGAGCCTATTCAACAGGGCGAGATCACCGTCGATGGTACCCGGGTCAACGATAAAAAAACCAACCTTGCCAAACTGCGCTCCCGCGTTGGGATGGTGTTCCAGCACTTTGAACTATTTCCACATCTGTCGATTATCGATAACCTGACGCTGGCGCAGGTAAAAGTGCTTAACCGCGACAAAGCCGTTTCCCGGGCAAAAGGCCTGAAGCTGCTGGAACGCGTGGGACTCTCCACCCACGCCGATAAATATCCGGCCCAGCTCTCCGGCGGCCAACAGCAGCGCGTGGCTATCGCCCGTGCGCTCTGTATGGATCCGATTGCTATGCTGTTTGACGAGCCGACTTCCGCGCTGGATCCGGAAATGATCAACGAAGTGCTGGATGTCATGGTCGAACTGGCCAACGAAGGCATGACGATGATGGTGGTGACGCACGAAATGGGCTTTGCCCGTAAGGTGGCCAACCGGGTGATCTTTATGGATGAAGGGAAAATTATCGAAGATTCTGACAAAGAAGAATTTTTTGCCAATCCGCAATCCGAACGCGCTAAAGACTTCCTCGCCAAAATCCTGCATTAATTTGTTGCTTTGCAGGCGCGCATCAGCAGGTGCGCGCCTGGTTTCATTCAGCCACGTCAGCGCGACATATCAAGGCTCAAAAGGACGACGCTGGAACTGGTCATGGCCGCATTTCGGGCAACGCGGCAGAATATCCGGGGTATAAACCGCCAGGTGATAATGGCAGTGTTCACATACCAGGTTTCCCAGCCCCACCACTTCGCCACTGTGGTAAACCCCGTGGTGGTTAAGATCCTGGAACACTTCGCGCCATTCCAACTGGGTTTTATCGGTAATATCCGCCAGCTCCTGCCACAGGCTCTCCTTGATCACCCGCATAAACACGCTGTCCGTCAGTTCATCCTGGCTCTCTTCATAGCTGAGGGCAAACTCTTCCAGATCGCGCCTGACCGCCTTGGTCAGCGTTTCAGCTTCGCGATGCGTTAACTCACCAGACTGGCTAATTTTCACCCGCGCCTGTTCCACCAGCGCGTCAATATCGCGTTCTCCTTTGCGTAGCCGTTCACTGAGCGTCGACACCAGTTCACGGTAGAATTGAGCAACCTTGTTCATCATTTCGCCTCCGGTGTGGTTAACTTATTCTAATAATAGACGTTATTTGCCGTCTGCTTTGCCAGTTAGCCCACAGAGTTGCGAAATAGTCTCCGCCGCTTTTGCCGATGTTAATGTGCGAAAGGCTGTTTTGACGTGGGCGTTTGGGCTATGCTATGCCGATCTGATAACACATCCATTGGCTACATTTTGTAGCTGTATTGAAAACAGGACCACTGGCTGCCATGCAAGAGCAATACCGCCCGGAAGAGATAGAATCGAAAGTCCAGCTTCACTGGGACGATCATCGTACATTTGAAGTAACTGAAGACGAGAGCAAAGAGAAGTATTACTGCTTGTCGATGCTTCCTTATCCTTCTGGTCGACTACACATGGGTCACGTGCGTAACTATACCATCGGTGACGTGATTGCCCGCTACCAGCGCATGCTGGGCAAAAACGTTCTGCAGCCGATCGGCTGGGATGCGTTTGGTCTGCCGGCGGAAGGTGCCGCGGTAAAAAACAACACCGCGCCAGCCCCGTGGACCTACGACAATATTGCCTACATGAAAAACCAGCTGAAAAAGCTGGGCTTTGGCTATGACTGGAGTCGTGAATTGGCGACCTGCACCCCGGAATACTACCGCTGGGAGCAAAAATTCTTCACCGAGCTGTATAAAAAAGGCCTAGTGTACAAAAAAACGTCTGCGGTGAACTGGTGCCCGAACGACCAGACGGTTCTCGCCAACGAACAGGTTATCGACGGCTGCTGCTGGCGCTGCGATACCAAAGTTGAGCGTAAAGAGATCCCGCAGTGGTTTATCAAAATCACCGCCTACGCGGACGAGCTGCTCAATGATCTGGATAAGCTGGATCACTGGCCTGATACCGTTAAGACCATGCAGCGCAACTGGATCGGTCGTTCCGAAGGGGTAGAAATCTCCTTCAACGTTAACGAGTATGCCGACAAGCTGACCGTCTACACCACCCGCCCGGACACCTTCATGGGCTGCACCTACCTGGCCGTTGCCGCGGGTCACCCGCTGGCGCAGCAGGCGGCAGAGAACAACGCGCAACTGGCTGCGTTTATCGACGAATGCCGCAACACCAAAGTCGCCGAAGCAGAAATGGCGACGATGGAGAAAAAAGGCGTTGATACCGGCTTCAAAGCGATTCACCCGCTGACCGGCGAAGAAATTCCGGTCTGGGCGGCCAACTTTGTGCTGATGGAATACGGCACCGGCGCCGTCATGGCCGTTCCGGGTCACGATCAGCGCGACTACGAATTTGCCAGCAAATATAGTCTGAACATTAAGCCAGTTATTCTGGCGGCAGACGGCTCAGCACCAGATCTGTCCGAACAGGCACTGACTGAAAAAGGCGTGCTGTTCAACTCCGGCGAATTCGACGGCCTGGACCACGAAGCAGGCTTCAACGCTATCGCCGACAAACTGGCGTCAATGGGCGTTGGCGAACGTAAAATTAACTACCGCCTTCGCGACTGGGGCGTGTCCCGTCAGCGTTACTGGGGCGCGCCGATTCCAATGATCACCCTGGAAGACGGTACCGTGATGCCGACGCCGGAAGATCAACTGCCGGTGATTCTGCCGGAAGATGTGGTCATGGACGGCATTACCAGCCCCATCAAGGCCGATCCGCAGTGGGCAAAAACCACCGTTAACGGTCAGTCTGCGCTGCGTGAAACCGACACCTTCGATACCTTTATGGAGTCCTCCTGGTACTACGCGCGCTATACCTGCCCGCAGTACAATGACGGAATGCTGGATCCGAACGCCGCCAACTACTGGCTACCGGTCGATATTTACATCGGCGGGATCGAACATGCGATCATGCACCTGCTGTACTTCCGCTTCTTCCATAAGCTGATGCGCGATGCGGGTATGGTGAACTCCGATGAGCCGGCGAAACAGCTGCTGTGCCAGGGGATGGTACTGGCTGACGCCTTCTATTACGTTGGCGAAAACGGCGAGCGCAACTGGGTTTCTCCGGTTGATGCCACCGTGGAGCGCGATGAAAAAGGCCGAATCGTAAAAGCCTACGATCCGCAGGGTCGCGAGCTGGTGTATACCGGCATGAGCAAAATGTCCAAGTCGAAGAACAACGGCATCGACCCGCAGGTGATGGTTGAGCGCTACGGCGCGGATACCGTTCGTCTGTTCATGATGTTCGCCTCTCCGGCAGATATGACTCTGGAATGGCAGGAGTCCGGCGTTGAAGGGGCGAACCGCTTCCTGAAACGTGTCTGGAAACTGGTTTATGAGCACACGACTCAGGGCCCGGTTGCCGCACTGGACGTTACCAACCTGAGCGAAGATCAGCAGGCGCTGCGTCGCGATGTCCACAAAACGATCGCCAAAGTGACCGATGATATCGGCCGTCGTCAGACCTTCAACACCGCAATCGCCGCGATCATGGAGCTGATGAACAAACTGGCGAAAGCACCGCAGGAAAGCGCACAGGATCGCGCGCTGATGCGTGAAGCTCTGCTGGCGGTTGTGCGCATGCTCAATCCGTTTACCCCGCACGCCAGCTTCACGCTGTGGCAGGAGCTGGGCGGTGAAGGCGATCTCGACAATGCGCCTTGGCCGGTCGCCGATGAAAGCGCCATGGTTGAAAATACCACCCTGGTTGTTGTTCAGGTCAATGGTAAAGTCCGTGGCAAAATTACCGTTCCTGTCGATGCAAGCGAAGAACAGGTTCGTGAACGTGCGGGCCAGGAACATCTGGTCGCGAAGTATCTCGACGGTGTAACCGTACGTAAAGTGATTTACGTCCCGGGTAAACTGCTCAACCTGGTCGTTGGCTAAGCGCAGGAGGAAGCGTGCGATATCTGGCAACATTGTTGTTATCTCTGGCGGTGCTGGTCACCGCCGGATGTGGCTGGCATCTGCGGAGTACCACTCAGGTACCCACCGCGATGAAAACCATGATCCTTCAGTCGAGCGATCCGAATGGTCCGTTAAGTCGTTCGGTGCGTAATCAACTGCGTCTGAATGGCGTCGAGATTGTCGACGGCAGCACGCTGCGCAAGGATATTCCTTCCCTGCGTCTCGATACTTCGTCCATTCAGAAAGACACGGCCTCCATTTTCCAGGATGGTCGTACGGCTGAATATCAGATGGTGCTGACGGTGCAGGCAAGTGTGCTAATCCCGGGTCATGATATCTATCCGATCTCGACGAAAGTCTACCGTTCGTTCTTCGATAACCCGCAGGCGGCGTTAGCGAAAGACGCAGAGCAGGATATGATCATCCAGGAGATGTACGACAAAGCCGCTGAACAGCTGATTCGTAAGCTGCCAAGCGTCCACGTTGCGGATGTCGAAGCCACGAAAGGGGAAGAGAAGACGGTCACGCCGCCTCCCGCTTCCACAACCTCTGGCAACCGCGTCTCCACCACGCTGAGTAACTGATGATTCGGCTGTACCCAGAACAACTCCGCGCGCAGCTCACTGAAGGGCTGCGCGCGGCCTATTTATTACTCGGCAGCGATCCGTTGCTGCTGCAGGAAAGCCAGGACGCGATTCGCGAAGCCGCTGCTACCCAGGGCTTTACCGAACACCATACCGCGACCATCGACGCCAGCACCGACTGGCCCACCCTCTTCTCCCTCAGCCAGGCCATGAGCCTGTTCGCCAGCCGTCAGACACTGCTTCTGGTCCTGCCGGAAAATGGCCCTAACGCGGCGATTAATGAACAGCTTGCCACCCTGGTCAGCATGCTCCATGACGACCTGCTGTTAATCGTGCGCGGGAATAAGCTCAGCAAAACGCAGGAAAATGCCGCGTGGGTTAGCGCGCTGGCCAGTCGCGCGGTTCAGGTGAGCTGTCAGACGCCGGAATATGCACAGCTGCCGCGATGGCTGGCGGCGCGGGCAAAACAACACCATTTGCATCTTGATGACGCTGCCAGTCAGTTGCTGTGCTACTGCTATGAAGGCAACCTGCTGGCGCTGGCGCAGGCGCTGGAGCGGCTCTCTCTGCTGTGGCCGGATGGCAAGCTGACACTGCCGCGCGTCGAGCAGGCGGTGAACGACGCCGCCCACTTCACTCCCTATCACTGGGTGGATGCGCTGCTGGCGGGCAAAAGCAAGCGGGTGCTGCATATTCTGCAGCAGCTACGCCTGGAAGGAAGCGAACCGGCTATTCTGCTGCGCACGCTCCAGCGCGAGCTGCTGCTGCTGGTTAATCTGAAACGCCAGTCAACCCATACGCCGCTACGTACGCTCTTCGATAAGCATCGGGTGTGGCAGAACCGTCGTCCGCTGTTAAGCGATGCACTCACGCGCCTCAACGCGGACCAGTTGCGCCAGGCCGTCACTCTGCTGACCCGGGCGGAGCTCACCTTTAAGCAGGATTACGGCAGCGCCATCTGGCCGGAATTAGAGAGCCTTTCTTTGTTGCTCTGCCATAAAGCCTTGGCAGACGTGTTTATTGATGGTTGATATGACTCAGTTGCAGGCAATGTACGGCGGCACCTTTGATCCGGTGCACTACGGGCATCTCAAACCGGTTGAGATTCTGGCGAATCAGATTGGCCTTGAGAAAGTCATTATCGTCCCAAACAATGTTCCACCACACCGCCCACAGCCTGAAGCCACCAGCGCCCAACGTAAACAGATGCTGGCGCTGGCCATTGCCGATAAGCCGTTATTCGTGCTTGATGAACGCGAACTTCAGCGCCAGACACCCTCCTGGTCGGCACAAACGCTGGAAGAGTGGCGACAGGAGCAAGGGCCAGACCGGCCGCTGGCGTTCATTATTGGCCAGGACTCTCTGCTCACCTTCCCGACCTGGCACAATTACAGCTCGATTCTCGATAATGTGCATCTCATCGTTTGCCGCCGCCCGGGCTATCCGCTGGTGATGCCGCGGGAAGAGGATCAGCAGTGGCTGGACAAACATTTAACGTACGACGCAGAACAGCTACACAGCCGTCCCGCCGGGGTTATCTATCTGGCGGAAACTCCGTGGTTTGACATTTCGGCAACGCTTATCCGCCAGCGCCTTGAACGCGGTGAATCCTGCGCTGACATGCTACCGGCCGCGGTACTGACTTATATCCATGAGCAAAAGCTCTACTGTTAATTGGCCGTTACCCCGGCGTTCGTGACGCCGGGTGCACTCGCAGAGCGCCGATTCGCTTATACTCTCCCTCATCCCTTTACGATGCCAGAAGGCGTATAGTCAGTGAAGTTATGGTTAGTTCGACATGGTGAAACTGAGGCCAATGTTGCCGGCCTTTACAGCGGGCACGCCCCTACCCCGTTAACCGGGCGCGGCATGATGCAGGCGCAAACGCTCGGTCAGCTGCTGCAGGCGGTACCGTTCGATCGCGTGCTCTGCAGCGAGCTGGAACGCACCCATATCACCGCCGACCTGATGCTCGGCACACGAAATATCCCCCGGCAGATCGTCCCCGGGCTCAATGAGATGTTTTTTGGTGACTGGGAATTGCGCCATCATCGGGACTTACGCCTCGAAGACGCCGAAAACTATGCCGCCTGGTGCGCGGACTGGCAGCATGCGGCGCCGACTAACGGCGAAAACTTTCAGCATTTCGCCCACCGCATCCGCTCCTTTGCGGAGAACCTGACCCGTTCCCCGCAGCCAGACCATCTGCTGATCGTCGGCCATAAAGGTGGACTGAGCCTGCTCATCGCACTGTTGCTAAAGCTGCCGGCTGAGGCCATGTGGCATTTTCCGGTTACCCATGGCGCATGGAGCGAACTCGAACTGCACGCTGATTTTGCCACCCTACGGGTATTAAATAGCCAGGCGCGCTGGCAGAAGGCAGAAGAATTCCGTGCAGACCATTGACAGGTCAGAGCAGGCTGTTATTCTCCGCAGCCTGAACGCATCAGCCAAACGAAGTTTCCAGAAATTGTTTTACAAAAATGGCGATGCAATCACGGGCGATGGATGGGATGATAGCCGCCGCTATCGCTTGCTGACCGACATTTATCCCGACTTTTCGACGAGTTCAGGTATACTGTCAGGCTGTTTATTATTATCAATCTTCATTCACCCAGGGGGAACTCTTGCAGGGTAAAGCACTCCAGGATTTTGTTATCGACAAAATTGATGACCTGAAAGGTCAGGACATCGTTGCCATTGACGTTCATGGCAAATCCAGCATTACAGATTGCATGATTATTTGCACCGGCACCTCCACGCGCCATGTCATGTCCATCGCCGACCACGTAGTACAAGAGTCTCGCGCCGCAGGAATGCTGCCGCTGGGCGTTGAAGGTGAAAGCGCCGCCGACTGGATTGTTGTCGACCTTGGCGACGTCATGGTTCACGTTATGCAAGAAGAGAGCCGTCATCTGTACGAGCTGGAAAAACTCTGGAGTTAATGCGTGAAGCTGCAACTGGTGGCCGTTGGCACCAAGATGCCGGACTGGGTTCAGACCGGCTTTAGTGAATATTTGCGCCGTTTTCCAAAAGATATGCCGTTCGAGCTGCTGGAAATTCCTGCCGGTAAACGCGGTAAAAATGCCGACATCAAGCGCATCCTCGAAAAAGAAGGGGAAATGATGCTGGCGGCCGCAGGCAAAAATCGCATTGTGACCCTGGATATTCCGGGAAAACCGTGGGATACGCCGCAGCTGGCGCGAGAACTGGAGCGCTGGAAACAGGATGGCCGCGACGTCAGCCTGCTTATCGGCGGTCCCGAGGGGCTCTCTCCGGCTTGTAAAGCAGCAGCGGAACAGAGTTGGTCGCTCTCCACCCTCACGTTGCCTCACCCGCTGGTACGCGTACTGGTTGCTGAGAGCCTGTATCGTGCGTGGAGCATTACCACCAACCACCCTTACCACCGTGAATAATGATGACCAGGGTAGACTAAGCAGCGAATGAAATTACAGAATTCTTTCCGCGACTATACGGCTGAATCCTCGCTGTTCGTGCGCCGGGCGCTGGTCGCTTTTTTGGGGATTTTGCTGCTTACCGGCATACTGGTTGCCAATCTTTATAACGTGCAGATTGTTCGCTACACCGACTATCAAACGCGCTCCAACGAAAACCGGATTAAGCTGGTCCCTATTCCGCCCAGTCGCGGCATTATCTATGACCGCAACGGTACGCCGCTGGCGCTGAACCGCACCATCTACCAGCTGGAGATGATGCCGGAAAAAGTCGATAACGTGCAGCAAACGCTGGATGCGTTACGCGACGTTATCGATCTGACCGATGATGACATTGCCAACTTCAAGAAAGAACGTTCGCGTTCCCATCGCTTCACCTCGATTCCCGTCAAGGTCAATCTGAGCGAAGTCCAGGTGGCCCGTTTTGCGGTTAACCAGTACCGCTTTCCCGGTGTCGAAGTGAAAGGCTATAAACGCCGCTACTACCCCTATAATTCTGCGCTGACCCACGTTATCGGCTACGTCTCAAAAATTAACGATAAAGACGTCGATCGCCTGGATAAAGAGGGCAAACTGGCCAACTATGCGTCTACCCATGACATTGGCAAGCTGGGCATCGAGCGCTATTACGAAGACGTACTGCACGGTCAGACCGGCTATGAAGAGGTCGAAGTCAATAACCGTGGCCGCGTCATTCGCCAGCTCAAAGAGGTGCCGCCGCAGGCCGGGCGCGATATCTATTTAACCCTCGATCTCAAGCTACAGCAGTACATTGAGACCCTGCTCGCCGGCAGTCGCGCTGCCGTGGTCGTCACCGACCCGCGTACCGGCAGCATCCTCGCGCTGGTCTCCACGCCGAGCTATGACCCAAACCTGTTTGTGGACGGCATTTCCAGTAAAGACTACTCCACCCTGCTAAACGACCCAAATACTCCGCTGGTCAACCGCGCGACCCAGGGGGTCTACCCGCCGGCATCGACGGTGAAGCCTTATGTCGCGGTATCGGCCCTCAGCGCGAACGTCATCACCCGCAATACCAGCCTGTTCGACCCAGGCTGGTGGCAGTTGCCGGGTTCTGACAAGCGTTACCGCGACTGGAAAAAATGGGGGCACGGACACCTGAACGTGACCAAAGCGCTCGAAGAGTCTGCCGACACCTTCTTCTATCAGGTCGCCTATGATATGGGGATCGACCGCCTCTCTGAGTGGATGAGCAAATTCGGTTACGGCCACTATACCGGTATCGATCTGTCAGAGGAGCGCTCCGGAAACATGCCAACCCGCGAATGGAAGCTGAAGCGCTTTAAGAAACCCTGGTATCAGGGGGACACCATCCCGGTCGGGATAGGCCAGGGCTACTGGACCGCAACGCCGATTCAGATGAACAAGGCGCTGATGATCCTGATAAACGACGGTGTGGTGAAAGTGCCGCATCTGCTGCAAAGCACCGTCGAAGATGGTAAGCAGGTTCCCTGGGTTCAGCCGCACGAACCCCCGGTCGGCGATATTCACTCCGGCTTCTGGGAAATTGCCAAAGACGGGATGTTCGGCGTAGCCAACCGTGGCAACGGTACCGCACATAAATACTTCGCCAGCGCGCCATATAAAATTGCGGCGAAATCAGGTACAGCCCAGGTATTTGGTCTGAAAGCCAATGAAACCTATAACGCGCACCGCATCGCGGAACGTCTGCGTGACCATAAACTCATGACAGCGTTTGCCCCTTATAACAATCCCCAGGTTGCTGTTGCCATCATTCTTGAAAACGGCGGTGCTGGCCCGGCGGTCGGCACGATTATGCGCCAGATTCTCGACCACATAATGCTGGGTGATAACAACACAAACCTGCCGAGTGAAAACCCTGCGGTAACGGCGGTGGAGGATCAATAATGACCGATAATCCGAACAAAAAATCGCTATGGGATAAAATCCATCTCGATCCGACCATGGTGCTGATTCTGCTGGCGCTGTTGACCTACAGCGCGCTGGTTATCTGGAGCGCCAGCGGCCAGGACATGGGGATGATGGAGCGCAAAATAGGCCAGATCGCCATGGGTGTGGTGATCATGATCGTAATGGCGCAAATTCCGCCACGCGTGTATGAAGGTTGGGCGCCCTATCTCTATATCTTCTGTATTATTTTGCTGGTCGCGGTTGATGCTTTCGGCGCGATTTCTAAAGGCGCCCAGCGTTGGCTGGATCTTGGTGTCGTGCGCTTTCAGCCGTCGGAAATTGCTAAAATCGCCGTCCCGCTGATGGTTGCGCGCTTTATCAACCGTGACGTTTGTCCACCCTCCCTGAAGAATACCGCCATTGCGCTGGTGCTGATTTTCCTGCCAACTCTGCTGGTTGCCGCCCAGCCTGACCTCGGGACATCCATTCTGGTTGCCTTGTCTGGCCTGTTCGTTCTGTTCCTTTCCGGGCTGAGCTGGCGTCTGATTGGCGTGGCTGTGGTCCTGGTTGCGGCGTTTATTCCGATTTTATGGTTCTTCCTGATGCATGATTATCAGCGTCAGCGCGTCATGATGTTGCTTGACCCGGAGACCGATCCGCTGGGTGCTGGTTATCATATTATCCAGTCGAAAATCGCCATTGGCTCCGGCGGCTTACGCGGCAAAGGCTGGCTGCACGGCACCCAGTCACAGCTTGAATTCCTGCCGGAACGCCATACCGACTTTATCTTTGCGGTCCTTGCCGAAGAACTCGGTCTGATTGGCGTGCTGATTCTGCTGGCGCTCTATATTCTGTTGATTATGCGCGGGCTGTGGATCGCCGCCCAGGCACAAACCACCTTTGGTCGCGTTATGGCCGGTGGTTTAATGTTGATTTTATTCGTTTATGTCTTCGTAAATATTGGTATGGTGAGTGGTATTTTACCAGTGGTGGGGGTACCGTTGCCGCTGGTCAGCTACGGGGGCTCAGCCCTGATCGTATTGATGGCCGGGTTTGGTATCGTGATGTCGATCCACACCCACAGAAAAATGTTGTCGAAAAGCGTTTAAGGGGTTCGCGATGCGTAAGCAATGGCTGGGAATCTGCATAGCAGCGGGGCTGCTGGCGGCATGTTCGGGTGAAGACGTTCAACAGAAGACGGTCAGCACTCCGCAGCCGGCCGTCTGTAATGGCCCAAGCGTGGAAATCAGCGGCGCCGATCCGCATTATGAGACGCCAAATGCCGCGGCGAATCAGGATTATGAGCGCGATGGTAAAAGCTATAAAATCATCCAGGATCCGTCTAACTTTACTCAGACCGGTCTGGCAGCCATTTATGACGCGGAACCCAACAGCAACCTGACGGCATCCGGCGAAGCCTTCGACCCAACGCAGCTTACCGCAGCGCACCCGACGCTGCCGATCCCAAGTTACGTACGCGTGACTAACCTGGCAAACGGTCGGATGATCGTCGTGCGTATTAACGATCGCGGGCCGTATGGCAACGATCGCGTCATCTCGCTCTCACGTGCTTCCGCCGATCGTCTGAACACGTCCAATAACACCAAAGTGCGTATCGATCCGATCATCGTCGCACCGGACGGTTCGCTTTCCGGCCCGGGTATGGCCTGTACGACCGTCGCCAAACAAACCTATGCGCTACCTGCCCGTCCGGATCTTGACGGCGGCGCCGCTATTTCCAGCGAAGCGCCCCCGCAAACTGACGTTCGCCCGATCAGCAATGACACGCTGAAACCAGAAGACAGCGTTGGCGCTCCGGTGAAAAGCAGCGGCTTCCTCGGCGCGCCTACACCGCTGAATAGCGGCGTACTGGAAAGCAGCGAGCCTGCAGTCCAGACGGCCACCCAAAGCGCACCGGTTACCGCGCCTGGTTCTGTGCAAGGTAGCGTCACGCCGGCAGTACCAGCTGCTGCTGCAGCGACCACGGCCGTCGCCGCTTCTACGGCAAGCGCCAGCGGCGATTTTGTCGTTCAGGTCGGCGCCGTCAGCGATCGGACCCGCGCGCAGCAATATCAGCAGCGTCTGAGCCAACAGTTTTCCGTGCCTGGTCGCGTCGAGCAGAACGGTGCAGTATGGCGCATTCAGCTGGGGCCGTTCGCCAGCAAATCGCAGGCCAGTACGCTACAACAGCGCCTGCAAAACGAAGCTCAGCTGCAGTCATTTATTACTCACGCCAACTAAACAGGCAGGACCGTTGTTCGTACAGTGATGCGCATGAAAAAGTCATTAACAAAGTCATGCGCAATGTCGGATGCCGGTCCACGGAGCATTTGTTATAGTAGGGCACTTTTTTTAACTCCATCACGGATGCCGTTGTTCTGACCATGAAGACCTCTTTCACCGCACGTTTACTCGTTACGGCCCTCTCCGTTGCAGCGCTCTCTTCCGCTGCCCACGCCGATGACCTGAATCTCAAAACCATGATCCCAGGCGCGCCACAGATTGACGCCGAATCCTGGATTCTTATTGATTACAATTCGGGCAAAGTGCTGGCGGAGAATAACGCCGATTCCCGCCGCGACCCGGCGAGTCTGACCAAAATGATGACCAGCTATGTCATCGGTCAGGCCATGAAAGCGGGTAAGTTTAAAGAAACCGACCTGGTGACGGTAGGTAACGATGCGTGGGCAACCGGTAACCCGGTATTTAAAGGCTCTTCACTGATGTTCCTGAAGCCGGGCATGCAGGTTCCGGTTTCTCAACTGATCCGCGGCATCAACCTGCAGTCAGGTAACGATGCCTGCGTCGCCATGGCCGACTACGTCGCCGGTAGCCAGGATGCCTTCGTCAGCCTGATGAACAACTACGTCAATGCGCTGGGCCTGAAAAACAGCCACTTCCAGACCGTTCACGGCCTGGATGCCGACGGACAATACAGCTCTGCGCGCGATATGGCGTTGATTGGCCAGGCGCTGATCCGCGACGTACCGAACGAATACACCATCTATAAAGAAAAAGAGTTCACCTTTAACGGCATTCGTCAACTGAACCGTAACGGTCTACTGTGGGATAACAGCCTGAACGTCGACGGGATTAAAACCGGGCATACCGACAAAGCGGGCTATAACCTCGTCGCCTCGGCGACTGAAGGCCAGATGCGTCTGATCTCCGCCGTCATGGGCGGCCGTACCTTCAAAGGTCGCGAATCCGAAAGCAAAAAGCTGCTGACCTGGGGCTTCCGCTTCTTCGAAACCGTTAATCCGCTGAAAGCCGGGAAAGAGTTCTCTTCCGAACCCGCCTGGTTTGGCGACAGCGATCGCGCTTCGCTGGGGGTCGATAAAGACGTTTATCTGACTATCCCTCGTGGTCGCATGAAAGATCTGAAAGCCAGCTATGTGTTGAACAATACCGAACTGCACGCACCGCTGCAGAAAAACCAGGTTGTCGGCACCATTAACTTCCAGCTCGACGGTAAAACAATCGATCAACGCCCGCTGGTGGTCCTGCAAGAAATTCCTGAAGGCAATTTCTTCGGAAAAATGATTGATTACATCAAGTTAATGTTCCATCACTGGTTTGGTTAAAAATCGAACGCTTGAAAGTGTGATTTACATCCCCATATACTAATCATCAAAGTAACCTGATAACTCCCACACTTCGTGGGAGTTATTCTTTTTTGTCGTAACACCGGAGCTGACATGAAAACCAAACTTAACGAACTGCTTGAATTCCCTACTCCATTTACTTACAAAGTAATGGGGCAGGCGTTGCCTGAGCTGGTTGATCAGGTGGTGGAAGTGGTACAGCGCCATGCGCCAGGTGATTACTCTCCACAGGTAAAACCGAGCAGCAAAGGGAACTACCACTCGGTTTCTATCACCATCAACGCGACCCATATCGAGCAGGTCGAAACCCTGTACGAAGAGTTGGGCAATATCGACATCGTCCGGATGGTGCTGTAACCCATCCACAGACCCGGTCCTGCACCGGGTCATCCCTCCCCGCTATGCTGTGATATACTCCCCCCTCAAGTCACTTCTCTCTCTGCGGAGACGTTGTTTTGCAGCATAACAAAATCCTTATTCGTCAACTTGGCCTGCAACCTTACGAACCGGTCTCGCAGGCGATGCATGAATTTACCGACACTCGCGACGACGCCACGCTGGATGAAATCTGGCTGGTCGAACACCCCCCGGTCTTTACTCAGGGTCAGGCGGGGAAAGCCGAACACCTGCTGGTTCCGGGCGATATTCCGGTCATTCAAAGCGATCGCGGCGGCCAGGTCACCTACCACGGACCAGGGCAGCAGGTGATGTACGTTCTGCTGAACCTCAAGCGTCGAAAACTGGGCGTGCGCGAACTGGTTACTCTGTTGGAACAGACCGTGGTCAATACGCTGGCAGAATACGCGATTGAATCGCATCCTCGCGCCGATGCCCCCGGCGTCTACGTCGGCGAGCAAAAAATCTGTTCGCTGGGTTTGCGTATCCGGAAAGGCTGTTCGTTTCACGGGCTTGCGCTGAATATTGCGATGGACCTGTCGCCATTCCTGCGGATTAACCCCTGCGGCTATGCCGGAATGGAGATGGCGCAAATGCGCCAGTGGCAACCGGATATTCAACCGCAGATGGTGGCGCCTCATCTGGTTGCCAACCTGCTGGCCCTACTCGGCAACCCGCCTCACGAGATGATTGCCGCCACTTAACCCCGTCTGCTCGCGTCACTGTCATGGGGCGCGACATCCGCATTATCGATATTTAAGCCATTATATTTGCAATTAAACGTCACGCACAGCGCCTCTGCTGGCCGCTATACTTGCGCTATCTCCGATAACAAGGAAGCGCTGAGTGGAAAATAACACGCCGTCATCAGAGTCGCCGACACCGTGGGAACCGCACCGCGACCGCCAGGCCTTCCGTATTCTACGTCATGTGGATCTGAACCTGCTGACCGTTTTTGAAGCGGTGTATGTCCACAAGGGCATTGTGAATGCCGCTAAAGTGCTGAACATTACGCCATCGGCGATCAGCCAGTCGCTTAACAAACTGCGTGCTTTGTTCCCCGATCCGCTGTTTACCCGTAAAGGCCAGGGCGTGACGCCTACGCCGTACGCGACCCATCTTCACCAGTACATCAGTCAGGGAATGGAATCCTTCCTCAGCGCCCTTGACCTGGCCGGCGGGTCAGTTAAGCAACGCGCCATCACCATCGCGACCTCCCCCTTTATCGGGGCTCTGGTCATCCCCGCGATTGCGCACGCGCTCAAGCCGTGTTTTCCCCAGATCCTGTTACACAACATCACCATTACCGATGCCAGCAGCCAGTTGAATCAACGTCAGGTCGATTTTCTGATCGACAGTGATACCTACAATAGCCAGACCATCGTGCGTCACCTGCTGTTTGAAGATCGGCTGGTGATGTATTGCCGCGAGGGACATCCGGCGCTGCAAATGCCGTTAACCGAAGAGAATCTCCGCCAATATGAGTTTGCTCTGATGCTGCCGCAGGGCCAGCGCTATCCGACAATATACCGGCAGTTGCAGGGGCGCCCAGGGGAGCGCCGCTGTGGCTTCAGCAGCGACAACCTTTTTGCCCAGGCTGCGCTGGTTAGCCAAAGCGATATGATAGGGCTGATGCCGGAGCAGATGTTTTCTCTGCTGGCACGCACGTGGCCGCTGGCAAAACTCGACTACGCTCAATTACCAGAAGAACGCATTGAGATTTCACTGCACTACAACCGACTGAGCGCGCAGGAACCGTTGCTGAATCAGGTCATCGAGGTGATTCGCCAATCGTTTAAACAATAAAGCACGTGAGGATAAGCATAAAACAACAACTATTTTACAATTTGCCGAACAGGTAGGCTGCTTTCTGTCCCATATCAATGGTATACTGCCTGTCCTTAATTCAAAAATAGTTGATAAATACAACATTTCCTTGAATTGATTCGCTTTCCTTCGTGACTCGCAACTGGAACACGCACGCTATGAGTAAACCCATTGTGATGGAACGCGGTGTTAAGTACCGCGACGCCGATAAAATGGCCCTTATCCCGGTGAAAAACGTGGCAACTGAGCGTGAAGCTCTGCTCAGAAAACCGGAATGGATGAAAATCAAACTTCCGGCTGACTCGTCCCGTATCCAGGGAATCAAAGCAGCGATGCGTAAGAACGGTCTGCACTCCGTGTGCGAAGAAGCTTCTTGCCCAAACCTTGCGGAATGCTTCAACCACGGAACGGCCACCTTTATGATCCTCGGCGCGATTTGTACCCGCCGCTGCCCATTTTGTGACGTTGCGCACGGCCGTCCGGTAGCTCCGGATGCCAACGAAGCGCAGAAACTCGCGCAAACTATCGCCGATATGGGTTTGCGCTATGTCGTAGTGACCTCCGTTGACCGCGACGATCTTCGCGACGGCGGCGCTCAGCACTTTGCCGATTGCATCAGCGCTATTCGTGAGAAAAACCCGACGATTAAGATTGAGACCCTGGTCCCTGATTTCCGTGGCCGTATGGATCGCGCGCTGGATATCCTCACAGTGACTCCGCCGGATGTGTTTAACCACAACCTGGAAAACGTGCCGCGTCTGTATCGTCAGGTTCGCCCCGGTGCCGACTACAACTGGTCGCTGAAGCTACTGGAGCGTTTTAAAGAAGCGCATCCGGAGATCCCGACTAAATCAGGTTTGATGGTCGGCCTCGGCGAGACCAACGAAGAGATCATCGAAGTTATGCGCGACCTGCGTCGCCATGGCGTGACCATGCTCACCCTGGGCCAGTATCTACAGCCGAGCCGTCATCACCTGCCGGTTCAGCGCTACGTCAGCCCGGACGAGTTTGAAGAGATGAAAGCCGAAGCGATGGCGATGGGCTTCACCCACGCCGCCTGCGGTCCGTTCGTTCGTTCGTCCTATCATGCCGACCTGCAAGCCAAAGGGATGGAAGTGAAGTAAATTTCACTGCCCTGCAATCGCCGCGTGAGCTCTTTCGCGCGGCGGTCCGTTTTTATCCTCCCCGCCTGACGTTTCTCTGCCCCTGGTAACAACTGGTTGCATTTTTTATGCATCTTGACGAACAGGCAATAAAAAGAGGCCGCAACGCTTATCGTTGCAGCCTCTTCAACGTTCAGACTCTCGCCTGTCGGTTACGCCCTCCCGTTGTCGGGGAAAGCGCCTTTAATTACTCTTTATGAGAGAGCTTCTGTGCCGGAGCGTCTTCTTCCGCACTGGTTTTCTTCGCGCTATCGTCATCGTCGTTCATGGCTTTCTTAAAGCCTTTGATAGCTGAACCCAGGTCTCCACCCAGCGTACGTAATTTTTTGGTACCAAACACTAAAATAATCAGTGCTGCGACAACCAGCAGTTTGGTAATACTAATCTCACCCATAGATAACCTTCTTCTCTAAAACAAGCTGCGAATACGCCATCATACACGCGAATAATTAACGGCTATTTGACGCGCGGACACAATAGCAATCTGTAACAAGGTGAATCAAGCCTTGTTTAAAAAAACATCACAATAATTGCGGTGGCGCAAAGCGGCGGTTCTTCAATACCGGCAAACGCTCGCGAACCTGGCGCAGCGACGCTGTTGATATATCGGCAGTAATCATTTGCGGCCCGTCCCCCGCGCCCGCCATTGTCGTTCCCATCGGGTCGATAATGCGGCTCTGACCAATATTGCGGGTTCCGCATTCCCCGGCTGCAACAACATAGCAGGTCGTATCCAGAGCCCTGGCCGCCAGTAGCGTACTCCAGTGATACTCCTTCATCGGCCCTCTAACCCACGCGGTGGGCAAAACCAGCACTTCAGCACCGTTAAGCGCCAGCGTTAACGCCAGTTCGGGAAAGCGTAAATCGTAACAGGTCATCAGACCAACGCGTACCCCATCGACATCAATCAGCGGCGGAATCTGTTGCCCAGCATCGACAAGACGCGATTCCTGCATCGCAAACGCGTCATACAAATGGAGCTTCTGATATTGGGCAATCACCTCACCCTGGCGTATCGCCACCAGGGTATTTGTCGCTCGCCCCTCACCAGAAGGCACATGCAACGTCAGCACCGTAGTTAAACCATGATTGCAGCTTTCATCACGCAACAGCTGCAAAAAACCACCATCAATCTCCTGCGCCGACTTTACCGAAAGATCGGGATCGCTGTCGTCGCGCGCCAGCAATGCTTCCGGTAATACCAGCAATGATACACCCTGCCCGGCCGCCAGATTCATCATCGCGACGCAGGTCCGCGCATTGACTCGCCAGTCCGGCGTTACAGCAAATTGTCCCGCAGCAACCCGCATTCTCTTCTCCCGTCAGGTATTTCGTAGCCAGTGACGCATTTTACGCGCTACACTCAACCCCCTGTATTAACCAAATAGCAGGGAATGAGAGTGTCACAACTACTTTTAGCCGTTTTTGTTGGTGGTGGTACCGGCAGCGTATTGCGCTGGTGGCTTGGTATGAGGTTCAATCCAATGCATCATGCTATTCCCATCGGCACACTCGCGGCAAACCTGCTGGGCGCGTTTATCATTGGTGCCGGGCTGGCATGGTTTAATCGCCTGACAAACATTGACCCAATGTGGAAACTGCTGCTCACTACCGGATTTTGCGGCGGGCTGACGACATTTTCAACCTTCTCATCGGAGGTCGTTTTCCTGCTGCAACAGGGTCGTTTCAGCTGGGCACTGCTGAACATTTTGGCCAATCTGTTAGGCTCATTCGCCATGACGGCAATGGCATTCTGGCTCTTTTCCCACGCGGCCAGTCGCTAATGGCAGGCAAAAAAAAACCCGCGTTTAGCGGGTTTTTATATTCTACTGACGTAATGCTTAGATAGCGTTTACGTTTGCAGCAGAAGGGCCTTTGGCACCGTTAGTGATTTCGAACTCTACACGCTGACCTTCAGCCAGAGTTTTGAAACCGTTGGACTGGATTGCAGAGAAATGTACGAATACATCTTTGCTGCCATCTTCCGGAGTAATGAAACCGAATCCTTTGGATTCATTAAACCACTTAACGTTACCTTTAATCTTAGACATCAAAATTACCTTTATATGAAAAAACGACACTGATACTGTGTCGAGCACCAGTACATCAATTGTGATGCCTTTTGTCCAGTCTAACTTTGTTAAAAAGTGACAAATATCGCTATCTTTTTTAGGAGGTCACACCTTAGTTGTTGTTTTTTCACAGGACAAACGACTTAGCTCTTTTATTGCTAAGTTATGCCAGTTCTAAAACTGAAAACGTGCCCAGGCAAAGTAGACGTTACCGTTATTGTAGGTCCCAGGGATATAGGTCATCTGGAAGGTTGCAGGACCATAACCAATGGATGCCAGTGGCAAAATGACCGGAATGGGAATGTAATTCCAGTTATCTCGCGCCGTCACGCCCAGTGTGTACCCCAGGCCAAGATGAAAATTGTCATCCGCTAACGGACGCCAGGTTTTCTCCCAGC